>NZ_CM001773.1:1303753-1503023 GCF_000314895.2 Providencia sneebia DSM 19967
ACACCAAGAACCTGCCATTGAATGTGCGCTTAGACACCACGTCCTTTGATGTGGCTGTGGCAAAAGGCACGGTTATCTCACGCGAGGTGTCCGCCACGGTGATGAAACAATTGCTGCTGGGTATCACSTTAGCGGATGGCACAMCGGCGCCTTCGGGCAGCAGTTTGGTGGATGATAAAGGGCAGCTGATGGGCATTGTGATGGGCAACGGGAATGCGATGCTGAGCAATGAGCAAATTGGTCAGCGGGTGCGACTGCGGATGGCGAATCAAGCCGAATGCATCGTGGATTATCCGGTGCCTGCTCACTTTGACCCGGATGCCTTATATGAAGAGGCTGAAGCGGTGTGCCATTAACAAGAAAAACCGCGTGATGACACAACTTGGTTTTCACCCTCATCAGCGGGATGAGAACCCCTCAATTGAACAACAGAGTAAAATGGGATTGAACAAAATGAACATGACTTTAATTAAGCGACTACGAAACGGTGTTATAGGCAGCCTCTGTTTACTCAGTGGGCTGGCACACGCGAGTTTTCAACTGGAAACCATGACAGTAATAGTGGATGCGGGGGAGCCGCGTAAAGTGTTTAGTGTGAAAAACACAGGGAAAGAGCCGATTTTATTGTCGACGAAGGTGTCGGACATCGAAGGCGGTCAAGCGTTAGCAAAAGAGGTGATGGTCTCCCCGCCGATTATTCGCATTGAGCCGGAGCAAAGCCAGCAAATCAACTTTGTGGTGAAAAAGGGATTGGATTTAACGAATGAAGCGTTGTTAAAAGTCTCTTTTCAAGGGGTCGGKGCGACGAAAACCAATGCGACGAAAATGCCCATCCGCCAAGATGTGGCCATGYTGATTATRCCRGTYGGSATGAGTGTCAGCCCGACGCCGTGGGATACCTTGAACGTGACACAAACRGGTAACACGCTGACCTTAAAAAATACCGGGAAACAAGTYATCCGTTTAGCGCCGAATTTTACGGGGCAACCGGGGGGACAAGTGTACGGTTTGGGGCAATTTTATTTGCGCCCRGGAGAGCAAAAAACAGTGGAGGTGAAAGGCACCTTGAGTGCGATTGAAMTYTCTCCCCTAAGCCGTTACGGGTTTAAGATGCAAAACAATGCCACGATTAAGGTGACTCCCGCGGCATAATCGTGTCTGATAATCACGCCATTGATAAAAGCGATCGACGAGGATTTCACTTTCTGTTTGAAATGCCCATAAACTGTACATTATCAAACGAACTTACTGCCGTTTCACAGCTGACGTCAGCTTCATGCTCGTTATAGGGATTGAACTGCGTCAGTTTCTCTTGATTTAAATGGGGGAAATAAATGTCCCGCCCTTGGATAAGGTGCAATAAAGGCACGCTCAGTCATCCATCGTAACAAAGCGGTGTCGAGTTTAAAATACCGTGCACGGATCTCTCATCACGCAGGTAACGACATGGTGCCCTGCGTGTTTTTATTTATCCCAATGCCGCGGTGATAAAGCACGGAAAAAATATTTACCCACTCAACAATAATAGGGTGTTTTCTAATTTTATTTTTTATCGATGGGGTTAGGTTGYATTTCATACATCAATAATGCGTATTTACAACTGGTTACCATTAAATTTTTACAGATAACRATTTGCCTTGTAGCATACTTAACATAAATTTATCGATTATTTACCCATGACAGTGAAGGCATCAGCCGCACMTGTCATTCGATTATTACGTGTCGGTCATTGTGGGGTTGAATCTTTKCGTTAGGAAATCGCTAACATAGGTTAACAGGATGACTGGTCACGATAGACAATCAAACGGAGCCGGTATGTCGACCCAAAAGCCCCCTTCATCCAATAAGCAACCGCCTTCTCGCCTCGACTCTTCACCCCCTCCGTTGTCTGGTTATGCTGGACAACAACACCGCCTTGCTCAGCATGAGGACTTTTTAGAACGRCTRTATAGCGGTGAACTTCACGCTGGGTTGGTATTCACTTGCCAGATTGATGGCCTGCCGGAGAACACTTTTCAGGTGACTGAATTTGATTTACAGGAAGGGCTATCTGAACTGTTTACGTTGTCCATTTTGGCGGTCAGTGCATTAGCGGATGTGGATTTTCAAACRATACTGGGGGGTGCCTCTTCCTTGACGGTGAAGCGGGACGGTAAGAAAATTCGGCAGGTACAAGGGGTGTTAGCGAGTGCCGAAAACCTGAATACCGATGGTGTAAAAACATGGTATCGATTTGTTATTCGCCCCGAAATGTGGGTCATGACACTCAAGCAAGACAGCCGTATTTTTCAAGATACTCAYGTGCCGAAGATATTAGAAACTCTGCTGAATGAATCCCAYATTAAGTAYGATCAACARTTGTATCACYCGGAAGAACACGTTGAACGCCCGTACATYACCCAAAAACGTGAAACCYTGTACGATTTTTGGTGTCGCCTTGCYGCCGAAGAAGGCATTACGTTCTGGTTTGAGGAAGGTCCRAAACTGTTCTACAGCGACCGCCATTTAGGAATGACGGCGGGGATCACGCTGACGTATAACCCCCAATCYGATACAGATATYACCGACAGTACGGCTACRGCATGGCGCTACGCTGAACAGTTGTGCAGCGATATTCGTATTGATAAAGATTATAATCCATTGCGACCTTCTCACCCGCTCAGCCATCAAGTCATCGGTGATRTCCAYCAACAACACGAAGTGTTTGAAAGCTATGGGCGTTTTCAAGAAGACGCGGAAGGCGCYGTGTTCAATCGGATCCGTTATGAACAATCCCAAGTACAYCGCCAAATGGGGCAGGCCAGTACYAACTGTTTTGCCTTGCACCCCGGCAAAATGTTTACCTTAACYAATCATCCCAATGCCCGTATGAATGACCGCTGGCAAGTGGTGAGGGTGTCACACCATGGCGTACAACCCCTTGCCGACAACYGTGGYGGTGAAGGCACTCAACTGTCCAACAATGTGTCGTTTATYCCAGGTACGCAAGAGTGGCGACCGCCCTATTGTTATAAACCGACAGCYGATGGTGATGARTTAGCYACAGTTGTCGGGCCACCGGGGGAGGAGATTTACACCAACTCACAAGGGGCGGTGACGGTCTATTTTCATTGGGACAGACGGGGAAAACCCGATCACCGTGCATCSTGTTGGGTGCGTGTTGCTCAGGGGTGGAATGGCAATGGRTTTGGGTTTATGKCGATCCCCAGARTTGGRCAGGAAGTSATAATTTCCTATTTAAACAATGAYATAGATAAACCMATCATAACKGGATGTACGTATAATGGTCGAAATACCCCGCCATTAAACTTACCAGAAGAGAAGACGCGCACCACCTTTCGGACTAAAACCCACAAAGGCGACGGATTTAATGAACTGCGCTTTGAGGATAAAGGCGGAGAAGAAGAGATTTATCTGCATGCGCAGAAAGATCACCGTACACATATTCTCAATGATGAGGCTCATACCATCGGGCACAACCGCCAAAAACACGTGGGCGTCGATCAAGAAGAGCGCATCGGTCAAGATAAACGCACCGATGTAGGGCGTGATCACTATGAAAAAATCGGTCGAAATTCGGTTCTTCATATTTTGCAAGACCAAGAAATTCAAATCGATCAAAACCTAACAGAAGTGATTAATAGTAGCCATAAATCCGTCATTTTTGCTGATAAAAACACTGAAGTTGGTGGTAATCAGAAAATAGTGGTGGAAGGTCAACGTCATGAAGAAGTGAAAACTAAACTGTTTTCACAGTCACCGTATTACATTATTCATGCGGAAAATCAACTGACCTTAGCAGGCGCTGGCGGCAGCATTATTATTGATAGCTCAGGGATCACGATTAAGGCAAAACAGCTCAAAATTAATACCTCGTCACTGGATATCGGTGGCGGTGGTATTGACCAAATTAAAGCATTAACCGCTGCGACGGAAGAGGGACAACCTTTTTGCGAAATTTGTGCAAAAGCGAAAAAAGAGAAAGCGACATCATGAGCCGCAGATCCCGATTAATCACAATTTCTTATCGTGATAACCCAGAAGAAAAAAAAGCACAACTTCAAGCGTATTTGTTTGATGAGACACCTTTTCTCTTACATGACAATAAAACCGTGATTAAAGGTCATCTAGCCACTCACTGTCATACATGGGCAATTATTGATGCGATAAAGCGACCAGATATTGCCGTGTTATTGGACAGCTTTGAAACGGAATATTGCTGTTTATGGAAAGGCGACAGCGCAGAGCATTATTCGTTCTATGCACCCTATTTAGTCAAACTTGTTCCTGATACGCCTTTTGTCTTTTGGTTATTGGAAAATAGCCAAAAAACCCCATTGGGGATTTACTTGCGTTCACGATTATCAATGGAAAAATTAGCGCATCAACTGCGTAAATTTAACCAAGTGTATGATGAAGACAATAAAACCTGGCTGATGTTTCGTTACTACGACCCTAATACGGTGAAAACTTTTTTACCCTATTTGCCTGTCAGTGATTATCTGCAATTTATGGATAACCTGTTATTTGTTCTAGCAGATGATGTAAGTGCTAGCCAATTTTTAGCCCTAACGTGAGGAAACTTTATGGCGTATGAAAAACGCTTTACGGATCAACCCGTAGATGATCCTATTGAGACACAGCCATGTGAACTGAATGCTAAAGATTGCTTTTTTCTAAGTCACGAGCAAGCAGATATTGATTATTACAATGAAAATATTGCCAGCCCTTTTGACGAGGATTGGGAAGAATACCCAGAAAATGACGATGGTACGACACCTAAAGAAAAAATTCCGGTGGGTGTCGATTATTATTCGTTATTGGATCATGTCGCTAAAATGAGCCAATCGACTGATATTCCGCCACACATGCAACAATTAGCCGAAGATATCATTGGGCATAATCGATTTTTTGAAACGCTGAGAACGCGTTTAGGTTCATCAGAAGCATTTCTTGGTTTTATGCTCGCTTTTGTTTCCCAAACTGAGCGCCCAAAAGGAAGTGAGTTTCATTACAACGGAAAATCTTATCAATTTGGACGACATTACTATAAAGTCGAATTTAGTCTAGAAAGATCATTCTCTCCCTATAGCAGTGATGCTTATTGTAAGCCCATGGAAAATGGGGTGCGGGATATACATACGATCGGTCAATTGGCGAAACTCGGTAATGTACAGATGGTTAAAGTGAATGAACTTCAAAGAGTGATAGCCGTGTCGCCAAAATATACGGTGATTGATGCTTGGTTTGATGACGATGAGATGAATGAAAAAGAGCCGAAAAAAAGGGCGTTAACTCGAGGTGATCGCCTTTCGGTGAAAACCTATTCGGAGTTGGCTGATGAATTGATTGAATACATTGCTGCCGATATAGAAGCGCAAAATACAGCCGATGAAAATGGCGAAAAATTTGCCCAAGGAACATTGATTGCTGTTGATATTGCATTGTTATTTACTGGCGTTGGTGCCGCTATTCGATTAGGCGGAAAGGTCGCCTATCGTGTCGCCGGAGAAGTGGCTAATGTGGTTTTAATGGGAAATCAGACGATAAAGGATGTCACCACCTTTTTAGGGTATAACGAAAATCAAGGGTATGACGTGTTATTGGATTCAATGCGTTATCTCGATAGCCAAACGGGGAATACTAAAGCTTTCGAAGCCAGTTATCATGCCGCTAATATGTTTATTTTGTTTGGAAAAAATGTCAAAACGAAAGCATTAACAGGGGTCAGCAGTGCTTCAGGAGGAGCCAGCCTTGTTTATCTTGATAGCTTCACGGTTCAAGAACCCGTGAAACCTTCAAGCGCGGTTATCAAATAGGGATTCGGGATAACAACATGAGATATAAAATTGGTATCACTAATCAAGATACTACGAAAAAGCTCAAGCAGCTGGATATTACCTTAACCCATGCAAAGCTACAAACGTTTGAACGGCACTTAGATGAAGTRAAAGTCACACTATTTGGTCCAAGGGTAGATGGGAGCTATATTTTACGTATTGAAGGTAAACCCAATGGTCAATCACATAAAGTGAAAGGGCACGTTGAATTGAACGTCAAATCCGGTGATTTACATCGGGTTCTTGCAGAGCAAAAATTGTATGATGATATTGCCGCATTGAAACTAGCACATTTTGTGGGATATATTGTTGAAAATCATGTAGTTAAAGCAGCTAAAGATGGAACATTGCTTAATCGAATATTTTGTCGAGACTCAAGTAAAAATATAAAAAATGGTAGAGCTGTTCCTATTAATAAATTATCGGATAAAGATGGGAATGGTAAAGAATTAAATGTATTTTATGGGAAAAATATTGATACTAGCCAAGTATTTAGTTTGCAAAAATCAAATGGTCATGGAATAGACTTAATTTGTAAAATAGATAAACCGCCTCCATATTGGATTACGATTGAAACTAAAACCGTAATGAGAAAACAGTTTGATGATGAAAGAATATTAGTCGGTGGAAGTCTCAGTAAAGCTCAAAAAGAGCCGATTATAAATTTAAGAAAACATATGGACAATGCTGAAAATAAATTTTATAAAAAAATGATTACAATATAACAGATGCGGACTTAGATAATTTCCGTGATATTCGTTCTACTTTACGTGCTAATATAAAAAATGTAATGGGTATCAAAATAACAGTTGGAATAGATGAGACGTTTTCTGTTGGTAAAACTTCTCTATTTGATAAAATGTTCCTTATGGAGATAATAAAATAATGAGCAGAATGGAGTTAATAAATAAATATATAGAAACTGAATTGAAGGATATAGAAGTTAGTACTATAGACTTAAAAAAAAGGATAGATAATAGATTTTATAAAGATATAGAAATAGATATCACTAAACAACCTGTTGATAGGTATATAAATTACCTTGTAGCTCTTGATTCTGCAATGGGAATTACTGGGGTGCTTTATGCGAAAGAGATTTACTCAAAAGTGAATGAAAAATCTTATGCTTTTGAAAAGTTCTTTTGGCATAGAAATGTCTCTTTTTTAGCTAGTTATTATAATCTATTTAAGGATACAAATTTATCTTTAGACTTTTCAGAACAAGGTGAAATTTTATTGATGGATTTCGCTTGTGACTACTTTAAAGTTGCCTATCTTTCCTATGATAAAATCATTGAAAGTATTCAATCAGGGAAAATGGCTAAATCGTTACCAATGTATACGCGCCCGCAAAAACTTGGTGTGCTTGCTATTGAAATGTTAGCCAGTGAAAAAAATGAAACCATTGATTGGGAAAGYGCCGGAATYCCAATTGATCCATTCTATCARCGCTTCTGYCAAGAAGCACTCTATACTGAAAATAATGATGTTSTMRCWCAATGGYTRATTACGCTGTGTGATAAACATGTGGAATGGTCAGCCCTATTTGGCATCAACGCTGACGAACAAAGATCAACAGGCTATGAAATTGATTTAGAAATTTTATTAGCATGGCCTTTTGAATATCAAGCGGTTAAAAATTTCCGCGCACGTCATGGGCTATCAACGCCGATTATTGACCATCCTCTATTAAAAACGCCGATGGCAATAGAGCACCGCCCTGATATGGTAGGCTGGAAACAAAACATGCCCGCTATTTATAATCAGATGATTGATGATCTGATTAGCATTAATCCAGAACTGAGTGTGATCCGTACACTATTTTAATTGTCACATATAGGAATGATAGGCGGGTGTTTTACCGCCTTCTATCGGGTTCATTTGATGAAACTCACAGCACAAAGCAAACACATTATTAGAGAAAATAAGYTGCAAGAATTTTATCTTGAAGCTATCCATTATTTGGAAGATGAACATCAARCCGCATTAACGYATTACGAGATTAARCGAGAAATGTTATTTAATCTMTTAAAGAAAAATTATGTGTATTTTGAATCTATTCATCGTCCTAGTAAATATCTTTGTGTTACRCAGACAACATTGATGCTCTATTGCGGACAGTTTTATGCTCAATCACCGTTATTCCAAACAGTAAAAGATCATCTTGAAAAAGTTGTTTTATTTAAGGATGAAAAAAGCAAATACTGGTTAGCAGGGATAATTGAATATTACCAATCTCAGGAATTATCAAAAAATATGGCTGAGATTATCACATATTCAAAAGATCGCTATCAAGCGATARTTAAAACGCCGTCATTATTAAAATCAGAAATAGATTTATTTTTAATGAAAGATATAGATCAAAAATTTGCTGATAATTATAAAGAGAAAGCATTATTCCTACRGCAAGCCATGAAAAATCTTCATTCGATGACAACTCRAAGAGAGGAGCTCATTTTTTTATGTATTGTTGCTCAATATTTAGATGGATTAAACTGTTTTCAAGACGAATTTAGRCCAAAGTGGTTTGGGCAACTTGAATTTTCGGGACTTATCCCATGGAGCTTTGATTTATCATYGTAGCCTATTTCTTTTTAATGGAAAAATARGTGCTTAATCCAYGTAGATATACCAAYCAGAATAGAGCGAATAATGCGYAGYACAGTTAACGGTCGTAAAATTATCTTAAAAAATGATACCACGAATACCGGGGGTAATGTTCTTACTGGWTCTGCYCTTGCCAAACAAACTCAAGGTGTGGCTTGTGTTGGTGATTCGGTTTATTGCCCTTCTTGTAAAAAAACAGGCACTATCGTTGAAGGTGATAACTTAATGAAAATTAACGGYATMCCTGTCGCMYTWGAAGGCCATAAAGTSGCTTGTGGSTGTTCAGGTGGCTGTGTACTCGTCGCAGTAAATTAAAGTATAGCCCGAGATCAATATTCAGAGTAAAAAATAAAGTCTAGGTCTAGGTAATGCCCACCTTTGTGGATATCCGCAAAGGTGGTTAAATTGATATCATTCAGTTTGATTTGTGTTCTAATTCATCAATGAAATCCGCATACCATTGCATCATTTCTGTTCTCCCTCCCAAATATTGCGCATGGTTATACGTTCCTCGAATGGAGTTCTTATCGCTATGTGCCAATTGTGTTTCAACCCAAGCAGAATTAAACCCTTTCTCATGCAGGATTGTACTCATGGTGTGGCGAAAGCCATGGCCTGTCGCTTTACCATCATATCCAATTCGTTTTAATACCATATTAATACTGGCTTCGCTCATGGGCTGATTGATATTACAGCGTCCCGGAAAAACCAGTTGATATTGACCCGTAAAAGTATGTAATTCTTTTAAGATCTCGATCACTTGTTTGGACAGCGGAACGGAGTGGGGGCGACGCATTTTCATTCGTTCTTCAGGAATTAACCAAAGTGCATTATCAAAGTCAAATTCACTCCAGTGAGCAGMCCTKAGTTCAATGGTTCTMACGCCTGTTARTAAMAGMAGTTTAGTGGCTAAACGGGTAATAGGRCTGCCWGTATATTSMGAAAGYTTCWGYAAAAGCTCAGGAAGCTCTTGAGCCGTTAGGTGRGGGAAGTGTTTTGTTTTYGGWGCCTTAAGCGTTCCWGTGAGCTCTGCGGCAGGATTTACCGYTGCTCGTCCTGTTGCAATGGCATAACGAAAAATTTGATTACAGAACTGYCTAACCTTACGCATTTTYTCTAAAGCGCCACGCTTTTCAATCATCCGTAAGATCTCCAACATTTCTAAAGGTAGGATCTCRGCAATAGGACGTTTAGCTAAATAAGGAAAGATATCTTTATCTAAAGCATCAAGAACACTYTCSGCATAGCTTTCRGACCATTCTGMTGATTTATGAGTGTGCCATTCAACAGCAATGGCTTTAAATGTATTTTCTACGGTRATCTTTTTGGCKAGCTTTTCTAACTTCTTTTGTTCAGCCGGATCGTTACCTTCAGCTAATAACTTTCTGGCTTCATCWCGTTTAACTCGYGCATCAGCAAGAGAAAYATCAGGGTAWACACCAATCGATAATTTTTTCTCTTTACCWGCGAAGCGATATTTCATWCGCCAGTAACGAGCRCCATTAGGTTTAACGAGAAGGTAAAGTCCCCGCTCATCAGAGAGCTTATACTCTTTGTCTTTAGGTTTGGCAGTCTGTATCTGCCGGGCGCTGAGTGCCATAATGGGGGCCCCTAAATTACATTGAACACGATGAGCCCCCAAAAAAGCCCCCAACAGACACTTGATTTAGGTTGAGTCGTGTTGAGTTCAGTGGAGCTCGATGAGTGATAAYACAAGGTAATTCAATGAATATAAAGGAGTTTACTTGACTTGAGGAKACCACTGTAGAAGTGAAAGTGGTGCCGGACTCGGAATCGAACCAAGGATACGCGTTCTATACCAACTTTTTATTGATTAACAGTCGGTTACGTTTTCGCTTCGAGGAGCAATGTACCACTGTTTTGTACCGTTTTTCAAGTTTTTTATGACCAGCTAGACGTTATAATCTAGCTGGTGGATGTGTTAAAGTACCCGTTTGATATCTACTCCAGTTATGATAATTACTTTGAATCCGCTTTTTGTTTCCAATATAGTTGCCTAGCATCGTCAATATCGAATGTGCCATCTGGTTTTTCCTTCATCGTCACAAGTAACATTGATTCGCCTAGGTAATATTGTGATGCTTTATCACCTCGATTAGCTGCATCTTCCAGCAGTTCGATAGCTTTTTCTGTATTTTGTTCAACAAGATAACCTCGTTCATGCATGATACCTAATATTCGTAAGGCATCTAATTGTTTTTTCTCAGCATTAGATTTTAGTAATTCAAGGTCGGTGCAGCTGTAGATACCCGGATCAAAGTCGACACCTTCACTTTCTAAATATTGCTGAGAAGGGAATGTAATACCGCAAGAGTCGCTACTGTTTGATTTTGAGCTCATAGGTACAGCATAAGCACTTTGAACGCTAGTGATTGCAAGAGTAATAGAAAGAACATAAGAAGGAATATTTTTTAAAGTCATGGCCTAGATGCTTGCATTGATTGAATATGAAAGTAGCCTTAAGTTAAGGCTACCGCGAGTTATTAAGCTGCTTTTCATAGAAATGTCTTAACTAGCATTGATTATCCTCTGTTGAGATGATAGTCATGAAGAGCCATTATCTTTTTTCAATTTTGATAGTTTGTCATAGATATCCTTGGCTTTCAGTACATTAGATACGCCAGCAGTATCAATGACTTTATCTGCTAGTGCTTCTACATGTTGGTCTAGCTGGCCTTCAAGCCCCAGCTTTTCATTAACGTATTTTTTGGCTTCTTTTTGCACCTTATGTTTAACTAATGAAGTTTTAGCTTTTTCAGGTAAACATTTATCTACCATTTTTGTTAGAAAGCTCATATCACTCCTTAAGGTATTGAAATCATACGATATGATTTAATTATTCTTGGAAAACAATGGGTTAATCTTTCTTTTCGGGGCTTTCTGAATCTTTTGGAGTTATAAAACCTTGACCAAATGCATTTCCTAGCTGTTTTCCAAAGATTTTGCCTGCGACTCCTCCAATAGCCCCACCAACAACCGTACCAAAACCCGGGAATATGAATGTGCCTAGTGCTGCACCTGCTTTAAGCCCAGCAATAGCTCCTCCTACATTTCCTACCAGCTCACCATACTTTGCTTCCTTGCTATCCACTGCGCCTGAGACCACCCCAAAATCGAAGTTGGCTTGAACTATGGCTTCGAAGTTTTCACAAGGAAGGTTAGCAATTTGGTAATCAGATAGATCAGCTAAGAGTTTTTTAGGCGAAACACCGTTATTGATTAATTCATCACAAACGCCAAGCACTAAATCAAGCCCAAACCCACGATATAGGCGTGTTATTTTTCTAACCAACGGATTCTCATCATACTCTTCGGCAATCATATCTCTTACGGTTTTGCCGAGAGGATTAACGAATAAACTGTAGTAATGACCAGCCTGAGCAATAAAGTTGTCATTATCAGATAGCATAGCGGCGATAGCGGCAACGCTTTTTTCACGCTGCTCGTCTGTGAGCCGTAACTTTAAGTGCAGTTCAGAACCGTTTTTTATGCAAAGTGATTGGCAGAGTGTATAAGGGATATCCGCTAGATAAGCAATATCCCATTCCTTTGCAAAAATCTCATTTGCATGCATTATCATAATCGTTAACGCAGTTGCTTCTATGCGTTGAAAATCATCCATTTCATTTACCCAAGGAACTTGTGAAAGAAGCTTGATAAACCGTCAACATGGTCATCATTTATATTATCGCTAATTACCGATATATGTTCAGATGAGCCATCGACTACATCATGTAGCGTCATACCTTGAAAATCAGGTATTGACATGGCTTGTAGGGAACCAGTTGAACTAAAGTAATCAACGCCGCCAGAAACGTTTGGTCTTGCAAATCCTTCTAGTTGCCCCATATCACTATGAAACATTTCTGTGTTATCAAAAGTGCTAGTATGCCCCATTGACTGACCAGCAGCATCTGAGAGATTATAACCGCCAAATACGTTAGGCATTGCGGAACCAACATACTGACCATCTTTCATGAATGAAATGCGGTCAGCAAAGTTTGTCATTGTGTAAAATGCCATGATAAGCTCCTTATAGTGAGTTTTGATTGTTAACAATTCGGTATATGCTGGTAATACTGATATCAAGCTGCTTTGCTATAAAAGGCTTGGTAGCTCCTTGAGAAAGAAGAGCGAGCACCTCCGCCGATTTCTCCCTAGCCGTAGCTTTTCGGCCTATGTATTTACCTTGCTGCTTAGCCAAGGCGATACCTTCGGCCTGACGCTCTAGCATGATTTCACGTTCAAACGTGGCGATAGCTCCAATCATGGTGAGCATTAGCTTGCCCGTAGGCGTGCCTGTATCAATACCGATGTTCATAATGAGCAGTCGGACTTGTTTTGCTTCTAAGTGGTCTGAAATCTCCAGCAGATGCTTTGTGTTGCGTGCTAGGCGGTCGAGCTTGGTAACTTTCACCGTGTCGCCTTCACGAACGTAATCAAGCAATGCCATGAGTTCGGGGCGGTTGTCTTTTGCACCGCTGATGATCTCCTTGAACACTTTGTCGCAGTCTTGTAATGCATTGAGTTGTGCATCTAAGCTTTGGCCTCGTGTGGATACACGGGCGTAGCCAACAATAGCCATTATTTCCTCCAGACCCTGCCAATAGAGCATGCTAAGATGTGTAAACATGCCAAAACTACAAACAAGGGTTTTGGCAGGCCTGTAAGCCTTGTTACACTGTTCATTCGGTGGAGTGCCGTTGAGGCATGCTTATTGGTAGGGCAACAATATTTGAGTTAAGACTAAGCGTATCTCTTCGATACGAGAGCGAGAATATTTATAGTTAAGGTGATTAAGCCTTTGAGCAGTGTTGCTATCAGTAATTTTTTCATAGGGGATTGCCTTTTTGTTGATACGGGCTGTATCTCTATGCTTATACCTGCTCTCAGGGTTATAGTTGAATTCGTGATGTAAAGGTACTAAGTGAGGGGATGCCGTTAGAACTACTTATGTGGAATTCATCGCTAGCATCTATGAAATGTATTGTTATCTCTCTTGGAAGAAGGGGGTTTTTATTAAGATGCATGTTCTAGGAAATATTAGGCTATGACTGAACAAATAAAGAAAAAATCCCCCTTAAAAGGAGGAATTGATATAGATATATATAGATAGCAATTTCTATATAGTGTGTATATTTATGGACGATAAAAATGTATTTACGTTAACCTAATGATTTCAAATGCTTTATTCCTTTTTTGGACGTTAGGGCACGTTAAAGGTGTAATTATCTATAACCCGTTGATAACAGGTCATAAATAGCCATTAAAAAACGATAAGGTACTACTGGTAGTTGCATCGACTGTTTAATGTACTTCTGGACAGAACTATATAATCGCCTTTTTTTGGCTGTTTATATGGAATTTTTAGCCTGTCATCGAGTAATTGCCTAACGCTTTTTAAGGGTTGTCCTTTGAGTTTTAGTAGTAAGGCCAAATGAGGCTCCTGTTTTATCGCTTCTTTTAGCGAGCCCGCAGTGACTTTTATCTTTCCATGTTGATTAGCTATATTGGCAGATAAAAGTAATGATTTCACAAATTGCTCATAACTTTGGAGTGTCTTGGTTTGGCTAATGAGATCTAACCAGATATCTTGCTCATCTTTGCGTACTCGGATGAGCGTATACTGAGGCTGTGAGCGAAAAAAGGCATTGCGTTTTCTATCATTTACTCTATAGGATGCTTTTTGTTGATGTGCTTCTTCATCAAACTCAATAACGGCTGTTTTTTCCTTGAGTTTAACAACAAAATCCACTCGAAAATTTCCTATCCTTCGTTGAGTCTCTAGCTTGATGTTAGTAGAGAAATGCAGTTGTAATACCTTTTTGAGTTTTGCTCCGAACACTGGTTCATGCCTTGATTTCCTCCTATCAACATGAGTTGGAAGGGGCGTATTAGGTATCATTGAACGAATTTCATCAATAACTCCTTGATATAGTTCACGATGTGGGTGACTAGATAAAAGCAGTATTGCATTACTAGGGGTCAAGAAAATACGCTTTGACCACTGATGTTTTTCAATGCCTAAATTTCGCAGTTGCTCTCCGGATAAATGCTTTCTGGCAATATTTAACCAGCTATTGATCTCATCAGGCTCAATATCAATCATTTTACAGATGCTTAGAAGGCTGATTGTGTTAGTAGGTAATTCAATAATAAGACCACCATAAGTAACTCTATAACTTCTAGTTAATTTGGGGCTTTTAAAAGCGTAACCATCTAGATTTAAGGAGCTAGCTGGTACTCTTGGCCTTATACGACTCAGCATAAATTCTGGCGAATCATATTTACCCAATTTAAATGCAGTTTGTCCGGGTTTAAAAAGTTGAGTGTATTCCATGATGTTTGCCTCATCATTTTATTCGGTGATGGTGTAAGGGAACACTTGTGTTCTATACCTTACTTAACTTTCTGAATTCCAAAGATTTAGTATGGGGAGTTCTAACCGAGGTATCGTTTGAATCAGCTCTTTCTTGGCTTCAATAGGGTATGAGCCGTACCCACCGCTAACGTCTTCTTGAGCATGACCTGTAATGTCATTTTGTATGTCTTTTCTGGCGTTGGTGCTTCGGCAATGTGTGATAAACGTATGCCTAAAGCTATGAGTCGGTTTGATCTCTTTACGGGTGATGCCGTGGCTTCGGATGTACCCGCCCCACCAGCGAAGGAAATTATAAGACGACTTGCCCGAGGGTGTTTTTCGTTCAGTAAATAGATAGTGCTCACGGCTTTTGACGTACTCAAGGAAGCCTAACTCAATGATGTGGCTGTGAAGCGGCACAACACGAGATAACCCTGTTTTTGTTGATTGTTCGTCAGTCGATTCGATTTGAATGCAATAAATGCCGCTATCCTTGATGATATTTTCAGTATAGAGCTGAGTAATTTCTTCAACTCTGGCACCTGTATAATACAGAATGATTGGCACCCAGTAGGCCATTGCGCCATGAGGCGATTCTTCACCGCGAAAGAGTGGAGTGTTAAAGATAAGGTCGATTTCATCACGAGTAAAATCAAGTTCTTTAGCAGTTTGGCGTTGCCGTTTACGTTTAGGCATTAAGCTAACAGGATTTTCTGATATAAGCTCATCCTCAGTGGCTAAGCGAAAGATAGACGACAAGGCCATGAGTTGGTTTCTGACCGTTTGAGGGCTGATTTTTTCGCCGCTGAGTTCTGCTTGCTCTTTTAACGGTAGTTTTTTAACATCTTTAGAAGGGCGGCATGGCAGCCGTTCAAGGAGTTGCCTAAAATCAGCCATATCTTGCTTTGTAATCGCTTCTATTGGTTTGCTACCAATAAATTCCACAAAGCGATTGACGGCTGTCTCGTAGGCTTTAATCCGCTTTTCTGCTTCACGCGGCTCTGCATAGCGGACATGTGCTTTATAGCGTTCAAACATTACGCTAAAGCTGATTGTGGGCTTAGTGGCTTTTTCTTGAGCGGTGGCAGCATATTTAGGTAAAATGTTAAGTATGTGCATTTCAGCAGCTTGCATTCTATAGTCAGCTAAACGCCATGCTAACTTTACTTTCCATGCTGGCGTAAGTTCAACAGGCGTTAGTTCAAGTGACTCTTTTAATTCATGCCTGAGCAATTGGAGCAGCTCGATATCACGTTGCTGATAATCATCAGGGACGCTGATAGCTGGAGAATTAAATAAATCATCGGCTGGCATAGCAGAGTAGTTAGGGTAATCGTCATTTTTTTCGAGATAACAATGAATTATCCTACTTTCAGGCGACAGGTCTAAACCATAGAGGGAAGCGACTAAGTATCGTTCTTTAATAAGCTCAGGCTGTGGAAGGATAAAAGTTAACCAGCTTGAGGCTATGCGTTCAATATCATCTTTGGTAATAGCTTGCTCAGCGTGCAGAGTGCTTCTTGCCGCGTCAATTTCAGCTTGCATTAAGGCAATGACGGCTGGAGCTTTACGTTTTGCTTCTGCAAGGTCTTTAGTTTGCAGTGAACGTTTAAGCTCACCTTTTCCGAGGGTGTTTTTAAGGTCGGCAGGCACTGCCATTCTGAGGGTATAAACCCCGTGTTTGTTCTTAGTTGGCTGTATCATCGTGCTCATGAATGTACCACCATTCTGTACCACCGTGAAGCAGATTCGGTGATGGGTGAAAGATGAAATTCACTGATAAACCAATAAGTTAATGATATAGAAAGCAAAAACCCCCGCCGAAGCGAGGGTTATAAATGCGTGGTGCCCGGACTCGGAATCGAACCAAGGACACGGGGATTTTCAATCCCCTGCTCTACCGACTGAGCTATCCGGGCAACGAGGCGTATTAAACCTGATTTCCTTACGCTAGTCAAGGCGCATTCGTAAAAGTTTCGACTGTATGCGCTTTTTTTCAACATGTTAGATAATGATTGAGCAAAGTGAATAATAAAAAATCAGTTTTTACCATTTCATTAATTTGAAAGTCAGTCGTATTTTTATAAAAGTTGTAGCAGTTACAAATAATGCGAGTTTTTTAGGTTCAGTTAGACAAAATAAAATTAGGCGTTAGGAATTGTTTGTTTCTTATATAGTTGAAATATAATTTTGAAAGGAATTTATTGGCACTATTGTTGCTGTGTAATAATAAAACACATGAAAACAAAGAGTGAATTCATGTGTTTTATTGGGTAAAAGTATTGGGTTAGCGATTATAGTTTTTCTGAGCTTTATTAACCTTAATTAGATAATTACGAGATTCAGCAGCAGGGTGCTTAGTTGATAATGTTTCATATACATCGCCGGGCTCTAAATTATTTATTTTCTGTGCTGCTTGTTTTTTATCGCTATGGAATACACGTAATACACTACCTGCACCACCATTATAAGCTGTAATAACAGCATAGCGGCGAGAGGTGCGATTTTGTATATCACCTAAATAGCTATTTTGTAAGATGGCAAGATAAGCTGTACCCGTATCAATATTTTTTTCAGGATCAAAAAGATAACTGCGACTTGGGACGCCAGATTTACCTTGAGAACGAAATACATCTTTACCCGCAGTATTCGGCATAATTTGCATTAAGCCAAGCGCATCAGAGCGGCTAACGGCATAAGGGTTAAAACTTGATTCTATTTGCATGATGGCAAGTATTAAACTTTCATCAATACCGTATTTAGCAGAAGCTTGTTTAATATAAGGCAAATATTTGTGTGCGCGTTTATCAAGATGGTTAGGCACCAGTTGTATGGTAACTGACCAAACAATATTCATACCTGATTGTCTGCGTTGTAATTTATTATTGATAAGATAATCAGCAAATTTATTCGCTCGCCATTCCCAACGTACAGGTTCACCCGTATTATCTAACACTTGCCCAAATAGAAAAGGTTCTTTGCTGTGGGGGATATTGTTGATATCAGAATAAAGGTCGATTGAATTTGGGTCATCACCCATAAGTAAGGTGGTTACGATAGCTTTTTTTAAATGGCTTGAAGGTTCAATGGCCGAGATAGTTTCTACTGTGATCATCCCTGCATCAAAATTGATATGGCTACGAGTACGATATTCATCAGTATATTTTACATAGTCTTTAGGGCCTGCAATGAGAATTTCATTTATTCCCCATATATTTTCAATATTATGGGCAAATTGCCCCATTAGAATATCGAACCCGTTGGTGTCTTTGACATAATTAGGATTAAAATTAGACTCTTTTTTGCTAGAGCAAGAGATAATAAGTGGCACTAGCAAGGTCAGGGTTAACAGTTTTTTCATACAATCTACTGAATTCAAGTGATAAGTGGTCTACCAAAAAAGAGGCAGACCAAACAATTATTTTTCAGGAGTATAACCATCGATATGAATATCGTGTCCTTCAAATAGGAACTTGATCATTTCTTGTTCCAACATTTTACGGTCTTCAGGGTTCATCGTATTAAGCTTTTTCTCATTGATGAGCATAGTTTGTTTTTTCATCCATTGAGACCAAGCTTCTTTCGATATTTCATTAAAAATACGTTTACCTAATTCGCCTGGGTAGAGCTGAAAATCTTGTCCATCGGCATCACGTTGTAAAAAAGTACAAAAAATCGTTCTACTCATTATTTTTTCCTCAAAGAGCTTGCGATACAGCAAGTTGTTGCAATAAATTTTCAACAGGAGCTGCTAGGCCAATTGTTGCACCGCGATTTAAGTTATACCAAAGACCGTTGCCTTCATCCATAACTGAAGTAAATGCCTGAATACTCACTTTAACAGGAATGATATCCAGATGAAAATGGCTGAATGTGTGGCGAAAAGCAATTAATTGTTCTGGCTCACTATATTTAATACCTGAGTGAGCAAGCCATTCATTCATTAACTCTTTTGTTTCGAATTGAGGGAAGGCAAATAAGCCACCCCAAATACCAGATGGTGGGCGTTGTTCAAGCCAGATCAAATCATCATGCTGCAAAATTAAAAACCAAGCTGTTTTTTCGGGGATTTTTTGTTTCGGTTTTTTGCCGGGATAAGATTGCCAAGAATGATTGGCATAAGCGATACAACCAAAATTTAAAGGGCATAGTTCACATTTGGGTTTACTGCGGGTGCACACCATAGCGCCTAAATCCATCATGGCTTGATTAAAAAATTGCACATCTTCTTTTGGTGTGACACGAGAGCTAATATCCCAAAGTTGATTTTCAACTTCTTTTTTGCCCGGCCAACCTTCAACGGCATAACAACGCGCAAGCACACGTTTTACATTGCCATCTAATATTGGGTAATGTTGTTGTTGGGATAATGATAAAATCGCACCCGCAGTTGAGCGACCAACGCCGGGAAGCCCAACGACGTCATCGAACGTTGTTGGAAATTGTCCTTGATATTGTTCTGCAATAACTTTAGCGGCTTTATGTAGATTACGCGCTCTTGCATAGTAACCTAGACCCGTCCAAAGATGTAAAACTTCATCAAGAGGTGCATTTGCTAAAGCAGTGACATCAGGAAAGCGTTGAATAAATTTTTCAAAATAAGGGATAACTGTACTGACCTGAGTTTGCTGGAGCATAACTTCAGAAAGCCAAACATGGTAAGACGTTTTTTCTTTTTGCCAAGGCAATGTTTTACGGCCGTACTTTTGATACCAATTCAGTACTGAATGAGAAAATTGTTGAGCTTCCATTGTGTCTTTATATTCGCCTATCCTTTTCATACACAAATTATATTATGAAATTTTCTGGGTTACCGTCATCTTTCGGTAAACTTAAGCCAGTTTCATTTTTAGATACAATTTGCATGATGATGGGGGTGATCAGGTTTATTGAGTTATAAGTAAGGATTGCAACATAGACAAAGTGAGCTGTAAATCGCTTATTGTGTTGTAGAGTGTAAAGTTATCCATTTTTCACCTGCAACCTTAGTAGAGTTTTGATAAACTCCTTATTCTTCTATTGTGAAGCTTATAATTAGTGCTTAATTAGTTGTTTCATTAACTGACTGGAAATGTCGGTCAGCACATACTTTATTTGGCATATTTACTTGACTAGGTAATTAATTCTTAGAATTTTTATATTATGATCAATAACGTCATCTCCCCTGAATACAATGAAGAAGGGCGGGTTATGCGCCGCGTTCGCAGTTTTGTCCGTCGTCAAGGACGATTAACTCAACGCCAAGAAGATGCATTACAAAATGAATGGGCGGAAAAAGGGATCGATTTTAATGGCGAACCTTTAGATTTTGCTGCCGTTTTTAATAACCAAAACCCGGTTGTATTAGAGATTGGGTTTGGGATGGGGGCATCTTTGGTCACAATGGCTGCGAAAAACCCAAATAAAAACTTCCTAGGAATTGAAGTTCACGCTCCTGGTGTCGGTGCATGTCTTGCTTCTGCTAAAGAAGAAGATGTGACTAACTTGCGTGTTATGTGTCACGATGCGATTGAAGTGCTGGACCGCATGATCCCTGATGAAAGTTTATCAATGGTGCAGCTATTTTTCCCAGATCCTTGGCATAAGGCAAAACATAACAAACGTCGGATTGTACAAACACCTTTTGCGAATAAAATCCGCAGTAAACTTGCGGTAGGTGGTATTTTCCATATGGCGACTGACTGGGAGCCTTATGCGGAACATATGCTTGAAGTGATGAATAATGCCGAAGGCTATCAAAATGTATCGGCAACAGGTGATTATGTTCCTCGTCCAGAAACACGACCAGAAACAAAATTTGAAAAACGCGGCCAGCGGTTGGGGCATGGTGTATGGGATTTAATGTTTAAGAGGACTAAATAATGGCTAAGCAACAACGCAGTCGTCGTCTACGTAAAAAAATGCGTATTGATGAGTTTCAAGAATTAGGCTTTATCGTTAAGTGGAGCTTTGCAGAAGGCACACCAATTGAAGAAGTTGATCGTGCAGTTGATGACATGATTGCAGAAGCAATTGAACCTAATGGACTTGCTTTTGAAGCAAGTGGTTATATGAATTGGGAAGGTCTTGTCTGCTTGCAACAAATCGGCAAATGTACAGAAGAACATCGTGCAATTGTTGAAAACTGGTTAAAATCAAAAGGCATGAAAGATATTGTTGTTTCAGAGCTATTTGATGTTTGGTGGGAAGAATAAGTTTAATTAAGCACGTTTTCTCACGATTTAGACAAGTTCTAATTGCAGTTTAAAGGCATCCTTAGGGATGCCTTTATTTCTGGGGTAAAAAAGTACAATGAGTAGCATATTTTCGAATCAATTGCTGAATGAGATTTTAGATCAGGTGCGCCCTTTGGTAGGTCGTGGAGCTGTTGCTAATTATATTCCTGCCTTAGCAGATGTTTCTCCTCAACATTTAGGTATTGCTGTTAATACAGCTGATGGTCAGATGTTTACGGCTGGTGATGCACAGACCCGTTTTTCCATACAATCAATATCTAAGGTTCTTAGCTTAACATTAGCCATGACACGTTATGAAGAAGATGAAATATGGCGCCGAGTAGGTAAAGAACCCTCTGGATTACCTTTTAATTCACTGATCCAACTGGAGATGGAAAAAGGTATCCCGCGAAATCCTTTTATTAATGCGGGAGCAATCGTTATCACGGATATGTTGCAGTCACGTTTAAGTGCCCCTAAGCATCAAATGTTAGAGTTTGTCCGAAAATTATCTGATACACCCGATATTAATTATGACCTAACGGTTGCACGCTCAGAGCTAGAAAATGCAAACCGTAATGCGGCTATCGCATTTTTGATGAAATCTTTTGGTAATTTTGAGAATAATGTTCTTACTGTTCTCGAAACTTACTTCCATTATTGTTCTCTAAGTATGAGTTGTGAAGAGTTGGCTCGATGCTTCTCTTATCTTGTATCACAAGGGGTCTCTTCAAGTTCAATTGAACCGATAATTACTCCGTTACAATCACGGCAAATAAATGCCTTGATGATGACATGTGGTATGTATGATGGCTCAGGGGAGTTTGCGTTTCGAATTGGTATGCCCGGAAAATCGGGCGTAGGTGGTGGTATTGTTTGTGTTGTTCCGAATCAGTTTTCTGTTGTGGTTTGGGCACCTGAATTAGATTCAGCAGGTAACTCCTTAGTGGGGTGCGCTGCTTTAGAATTGTTATCAAAACGAGTGGGTCGTTCTGTCTTTTAGACAAAACAATGATAGGAGTTATCATGCTACGTTGTACATTAATTGCATTGTCATTATTGACTTGTGTGACAAGCCAAGCCGCAGATTATAAATGTTCAGTCACGCCAAAAGACGATATCTTGGCGACCTCAACAAATGTTCAAGTGATTGGACGCAGTGGAGATTTAAATATTACCCCAGCGGGTGATATCACATTGAATGGCAAAAATATTGTATTGACTGATGCTCAAAAACAGCAGGCAATAAGTTATCAAGCGGCTATTCGTAGCGATATTCCTTGGATAAAACAAGAAACTCAGCAGAAATTATCAGCGTCAAAAAATACGCTCGATAAAGTCGTTATTCGTGTCATTGGTGATGATAGTAATGTGCGTAAACGCTTAACTAATCTTGAAAAAGACCTTAATAAGCAAATAGATAAGGTGATTGAAACTCGCCAAGATGGTTTTACTTTTCATCATCAAGCATTGAGCGAAGTTGAAACAAAAGGTCGACAACTAGTCAATGATAGTTTAGGTGGCATGTTACAAGACAGTATTAATGAAATGGGGCGTAAACAGCTATTATCTGGTGGTGATAGTCAAAAAGCATTGCAAGGTTTATTAGGAAATCTTGGTGGGCTACAAAAAGATTTAGAGTCTGAGTGGAAAAACCAAGAGAATAGTTTCCAACAATTTGGTCAGCAGGTTTGCAGTAAAGTGACTTCACTTGAACAGCAACGTATCGCGCTTTTAAATTCGATAAAATAGTATTTGTTCCCTTCTTTATGAGCCGCAGCGTTATTCGCTGCGCTCATCTATTTAAGTCTTTTGATTCAGCTTATACCTTGTTTAATTTGTGGTTATAAAACATTAAATATCCCAAAAATGTGATATCTGTACCATTAACAGAAATGCAAATGAAATTGATTCTTATTTGATTGACCGGAGTAATATCTAACCCTAGAATGCGGGTTTGGCTTAATGACTTAATGGTATTGTTAAATATGAAAAAATTCATTCCTGCTGTGCTTGTTTCTTTACTTGCATTTTCTACACCTTATGCTGTTAGTGCTGAATCTTCAGCATTTACACCTAATGCTGTGGTTGCAGAAAATGGCGGAAAAGTCAGTATCAAACATCGTTCTGGCGAAACAGAAGTCAGCAAAAAACCGCAAAAAGTCGTTTTATTCGATTTTGGTATTTATGATTCCATGCAAAAATTAGGTCTTGGCGATAAAGTCGTTGCGTTACCAATGGGCAATGCACCTGCTTATATCAAAGGAAAAATCCCTGCGGATATGGCAAATGCTGGTGGCATGAAACAACCCGATTTAGCTAAATTGGCTGAATTGAAACCTGATCTAATTATTATTACAGGCCGCCAAGGTAAATCTTATGATGATTTATCTAAGATTGCTCCAACGGTGAATTTAAGTACAGATAGCAAAAACTATCTTGATTCAGTCAAAGCAAATATTGATCTGATTGGTGAGCTGTATGGTGATCAGCAAGATGTTAAAGCACAACTTGTTGAGTTGGACAAATCAATTGCTGCTGCGCAGAAAAAAGCGGCTGAATCTAAATCTAAAGTTTTAGTATTGATGCACAATGATGGGAATTTAATCCCAAATAATCAAAGTGTTGTCTATGATGTCGTGAAGGCGCAGCGAGCAGAGCTACCAGCACAAGCTGACGCTGATAAATCTAAACGTCGTGTTGTTGATACGAAAACTATCGCACAAGCTAACCCTGACGTGATTTTAATTGTTGACCGCAGTGAAGCGATTGGTGCAGGTAAATTGGATAAAACTATTTTTGAAGATAAAAATATCCAAGAAACTAAAGCATATAAAGATGGCAAAATCACTTACCTTCAGTCTGACCTGTGGTATTTATCAGGTGGTGGTTTAGTGAGCCTGACAGAACAAGTTAATGCGGTTGCTAACGCGCTGTAATTAATTAGAGATTACTTACCGCTATTTATTAGCGGTAAGTATGATAGAACTGAATGGGTGGCAAAAGAAGGTTATTCTTCGCCTAAGAAAAGTTCTAATAGCGAATTGAGAAATAATTTGCCATGTTCTGTGATCTGCCATTCTGTTTCTGTTTGCGTGATATAACCTTTGGCGATCGCCTCATCTATTTGTGCTCGAACGGTGGATTCTGCCAACCCTGTAAATTCACTAAACTCTGCTCTTGGCATTGCTTCTAATAGACGCAAGCGGTTCATAAAGTATTCAAATGGGCGATCTTGTGCTTCCACATTATAGGATTGCTGCATGTAGCGGCCTTCCATATAGCCTCGTGGATGCTTAGTCTTAATAGTGCGAATTATTCGCCCATCATTAAATGAAATTTTTCCATGAGCGCCGCAGCCAATTCCTAGATAATCACCAAAACGCCAGTAATTGAGATTATGTTCACACTGATAGCCAGGTTTTGCATAAGCCGAGGTTTCATATTGTTGATAACCTGCGGCAGTCAGTAATTTATGGCCTTCGGAATAGATTTCCCACAAAGTATCATCATCAGGCAATGTTGGCGGGCGCGATCCAAATTGGGTATTTGGCTCAATAGTTAATTGGTACCAAGATAAGTGCGGAGGTGATAATTCAATTGCTTGTCGTAAATCAGATAAGCCTTCACTTTGCGTTTGTGAAGGTAACCCATGCATCAAATCTAAATTAAAGCTGCGTAAATTAAGCTCGGTGGCTAATTTCGCAGCGCGTTTTGCTTCATCAGGACCATGGATCCGCCCCAAAGTGATCAATTTATCATTGCCAAAACTTTGTACGCCAATAGAAATTCGGTTTATGCCTGCTTTCTGGTAACCAGAAAAGCGGTCTGCTTCGACTGTACCCGGATTAGCTTCCATCGTGATTTCGGCTTGTGGATCGAGATTAATGCGTTGACGTACACTATCCATCAACATCTGCATTGATTCGGCACTCAATAAACTTGGTGTTCCTCCGCCAATAAAAATGGTTTTGACAACGCGATCACCAACAAGCTCTGCATCAGTATCTAAATCTTGCAATAAGTGCTCAACATACTCTCGTTGTGGGATTTCTCCTTTGAGAGTATGGGAATTGAAATCACAATATGGGCACTTTTGTACACACCAAGGAATATGAATATACAAACTAAGAGGAGGGAGCTTAAGCATTCTTGAGTGCATCCAATAGCATAGCGAGTGCTTTACCTCGATGTGAAATAGCTTGTTTTTCAGATTTGCTTAATTCAGCTGAAGTGCAATTTAATTCCGGAATATAAAATATGGGGTCATAACCAAAACCGCCTTGTCCACAAGGTTGCTGGGTGATAACACCATGCCAGCGGCCATGAAAAACTAATGGTGTTGGATCATTAGCATGTTTTAGATAAACAAGAACACAATTAAATTGCGCCTGACGTTGACCATCAGGCACAGATTTCATGGCTTCTAATAATTTATGTAAATTCTCTTCGTCACTGGCATCTTCACCTGCATAACGGGCAGAGTAAATGCCTGGTGCTCCCCCGAGAGCATCAACGGAAATACCCGAATCGTCAGCAATTGCAGGTAAGCCCGTTTGTGCTGCGGCATGACGTGCCTTTAAAATGGCATTTTCAATAAAGGTTAATCCTGTCTCTTCCGCAGATTCAACGCCTAGCGTTGTTTGGGCGATAATATCCATCCCAAAATCGCGTAAGAGATCCGCAAGTTCATTGACCTTTCCGGGGTTACCGGTCGCTAAAACAACTTTTTGCATGATTAACAACCTTTTTTACATCACACCAACAGAATAAAGAATGCTCGTTAATGTTTGGTCAATCATGACAGAGACATCCAAGCGTAGATAATTCAAAGCAATCAAAATAAACATCACAATCATAGCGGAGAAATCTAATCCACCCATTGCAGGAATAATACGGCGGATAGGGGCCATTAATGGTTCAGTTAATTGATATAGCAGAAAATCGATAGGGTTACGGCCTTGGCTGACCCAACTGAGGATTGCTCTGACAAGGATCATCCAGAAAATCAATTTACCGATATAAGTTAGAAGTAAAATAATACCGATCGGCACGATGCTAATACCTAGAATAGGTAAGGTATTCGTTGCCCATAAGCAAAAAACAATATTGGCGATTGTTAAGACAAACGCCACAATCATTGTTGCAGTATCAACTGGACCAATCGCGGGAATAGCACGGCGTAATGGACCCACTATTGGTTGAGTAATTTTAACCACAAATTGAGAAAAGGGATTATAAAAGTCTGCTCGCACACATTGCATCCAGACACGCAATAATAAAATAAAAACATAAAGCTGAATGATGGTTGTAACCACGAAAAGTAAGGTCTGCATGTCAAGTCCCGTTGTTAATTAAAAAAGTTTTTCCATTTCTTCCGCTCGATCAATCGCACTTTGCATGGCTTTGGCGACTATCTGCGGAAGGTTGTGGTCATAAAATTGTGCTAATGCCATTGCTGTTGTTCCACCTTTAGAGGTGACTTGCTCACGTAATGTAGCAAATGGAGTATCGTTTTGCGATTTTGCTAATTCAATCGCACCTTCAGCGGCATTTAAAACTAATGCGCGTGCTTGTTCGGGTGTGTAACCTAGTTTTTCTGCTTCTTGTTGCATGGACTCCATAAACAAAAAGAAATAGGCGGGTGAGCTGCCTGTAACTGCAATAATATTGTTAATTTCGTGCTCTTTTTCACACCAAATGGTTGAACCAACACTAAGCATTAGCTGTTCTGCAAATTGTTTATCTTCGGCATTGATATTCGAGTCAGCAAATAAACCGCTAACACCTTTTCCAACCAAAGACGGGGTATTTGGCATAATGCGAATAAGTCGCAAAGGTTGTGCCAAATATTCGTGATAACGTTGTGTAGGAATACCAGCAGCAATAGTGAGTACGAGCTTTTGGCTAAAATCAACGGCTGTTTGCAAAGGCTCGCAAACCTCTTTCATCATTTGCGGTTTTACTGCAAGGACAATCACTTCAGCTTGAGTCGCTGCGGCTAAATTATCGCTGCTACTAATCACACCATACTGCTGTGCTATTTTATCGCGGCGTATTGGTGTTGGTGAACAAACTGTGATCATTGAGGCCGGATATCCATGGCTAACTAATCCCGCGATAATTGCATTAGCCATATTTCCAGCACCAATAAAAGCAATTTTACGATGTTGCATGCGGTTCTCCTTACGATTTGGTGTAATCACGAGCACCAAAAATAGCCGTTCCAATACGAACAAGCGTTGAACCGCAATGAATGGCAGCTTCCATATCATCTGTCATGCCCATAGAAAGGGTATCTACAGTAGGATAATGAGTTTGCAATTGCTGATACGCTTGCTCCATTTGATGAAAGGCAGCACATTGGCGTTCATAGTGAGTTTCTGGTGCGGGAATGGTCATTAGACCACGTAATATTAGGTTTGGCATTTGACTAACTTGATGAGCCAGTTCATCGAGCTGTTCGAGTTTTATGCCCGATTTGCTATTCTCATCACTGATGTTGATCTGGATGAGAACATTCAGAGGGGCTTTATCATTAGGGCGTTGATCATTTAAACGTTGCGCTATTTTGACGCGATCAAGGGTGTGGAACCAGTCAAAATGTTCAGCAACTAGCCGGCTTTTGTTAGATTGAAGTGGACCAATAAAATGCCAAGTAAGTGGGTATTTATCGGCGAAATATTGAATTTTTTCAACGCCTTCTTGCACATAATTCTCACCAAATTGGCGTTGGCCTGCGGCAATTGCTTCCAAAATTGCTTCACAAGGTTTCGTTTTGCTAACCGCAAGCAATGTAATATCTTGTGGCGAGCGCTGGCATTGTTTAGCCGCTTGTTCAATACGCGTTTTTACATTAGAGATATTATTTTGAATGGTCATGATGTTATTCAATAAGACTAGGTTGATAATCAACAATGCCCATAGTGTAAAGCATATTGCGAGATAACGGCACCTCTGCATACATGGATTGACAAAATAAGATCAAGAAACATGATAGTTTTCTTTAACTATGTTGCTCAAACCAACTTTCAAGAATGATGACGGCAGAGGCAGAATCCACTTTTCCTTTACTGAGTGCGCGATAACCGCCACGTTCAAAGAGACCTGCTTTGGCTTCTACAGTAGAAAGTCGTTCATCATGAAGCTCAACTTTGACGCCAAATCGCCCGTGAATACGGTTAGCAAAATTACGTGCTTGGCTGGTGACTAATTGCTCAGTACCATCCATATTCAGGGGTAATCCCACAATGACTAACTGGGGTTGCCACTCTTTGAGTAATTTTTCTATTTGTGACCAATCAGGTCTGCCATCATGGGCTTTTAATGATGTCAAAGAACGCGCTGTCCCTGTAATTTCTTGACCAATAGCCACGCCGATACTTTTTGTGCCAAAATCAAAGGCGAGAAGTGTTCTACCTGACATTATGCGTGACCTGCTTGCATCGAAATGGTTTGAATATTAACCCCTAAAAGGTTAGCCGCAGCTGTCCACCTATCTTTGATTGGCGTATTAAAAATCAGTTCTGGATTAGCTTCAACAGTTAGCCAGCTATTTTCCATTATTTCGCTTTCTAATTGCCCAGGTTTCCAGCTGGCATACCCTAAAGCAACTAATGATTGTTCTGGGTGATGTTCGCTCGCAAGTGTTTCGAGGATATCTTTTGATGTCGTGACCATCATATGTTCGTTTAGATGCAAGCTTGAAGCAAAACCTTGTACTGGCGTATGGATGATAAAACCATGCTCTTCTGCAACAGGACCACCAGCAATGACAGGTTTAATGAGATTATGCTCATTGGTTTTCGTTGAAATGGGAATATCTAATTTTCCGAGCATAGTGCTTACCGAAAAATCATCTATTGGTTTATTGATAACAATTCCCATTGCCCCTTTTTCGTTATGTTCACAGACATAAACAACAGAGTGTTCAAAATAGGGATCTGTTAAAGAAGGCATCGCTATCAAAAAATGATTTTGTAAATTCATAAATTTCAGCTCTATTTAGCTCTATGTAGGAAATGATCCAGATGAATATCAATAATATTTATCCGTTTTTGTTTCTTGAGAAAGGGCGTAAATACACCTTTTCTCAAGATGTTACATTATTTTTTAATATCTTGCTCAATAGCATCCATCAGCATACCAGTGATAGAAATATCAAAAGTTGCTTCAATTTCACGGGCACAAGTTGGGCTAGTCACATTAATTTCAGTTAATCTATCGCCAATGATATCAAGGCCGACAAAATATAAGCCTTTTTCTTTAAGTGTTGGTGCAACAGCACGTGCAATAGCCCAATCACTCTCACTCAGTGGACGCGCTTCACCACGTCCACCCGCAGCTAAATTACCACGAGTTTCCCCTTGTGCAGGAATACGCGCAAGGCAATAAGGAACGGGTTCACCATTAACGACGAGAACGCGTTTATCACCTTCTTTAATTGCAGGGAGATAATTTTGTGCCATGCAAAAACGAGAGCCGTGTTCAGTGAGTGTTTCAATAATAACACCCACGTTAGGATCATCTTGTTTTAAGCGGAAAATAGAAGCGCCGCCCATGCCATCAAGTGGTTTGAAAATCACATCACCATGTTGTTGGTGGAATGCGCGCAATTGTTTTGCATTACGTGTAACCAAAGTATCTGGCGTTAATTCAGGGAACCAAGCTGTAAAGAGCTTTTCGTTACAGTCGCGTAAGCTTTGTGGTTTGTTAACGATAAGTGCGCCAGCTTCTTCCGCTCTTTCAAGAATATAGGTCGCATAGATAAATTCAGTATCAAATGGGGGATCTTTGCGCATTAAAATGGCATCTAGATCACCAAGCGCAATATCTTGTTCACTGTGAAATTCATACCATTTATTAGGATTTTCTTCGACAGTGATAATTTTGGTTGTTGCGCGAGCTTCACCTTGATGTAAATAGAGATCATTCATCTCCATATAATGAATTTGATAACCACGACGTTGAGCTTCCAGCATCATAGCAAAACTAGTGTCTTTCTTGATTTTAATGGATGAAATAGGATCCATTACTATACCGAGCTTGATCATTTTTTCTCCTTAGCCTAGATCACCAAAACGCACTTGTAGTGCTGTGATTGCGGTGAGCGCTGTGGTTTCTGTTCTTAATACTCTTGGCCCCAACAGAATATCTGTAAATTGATATTTTGCTGTCATAGCGATTTCATCTTCACTTAACCCCCCTTCAGGGCCGATAAGTAGTCGCACTTTATTTAATTCAGAGGGAAGTGTATTGATACTTTGTGTGGCTCTTGGGTGTAAATTTACCTTAAAAGCTTCATCTTCTTCAGCACACCAAGCTTCAAGAGATTGGATAGGCCGAATGAGTGGAATTTGGTTACGGCCGCATTGCTCACAAGCTGCAATAGCAATCTTTTGCCATTGTTGTAATTTTTTTTCGAGTCGTTCAGCATCGAGACGAACACCGCAACGTTCTGATAATAAAGGTGTGATAGTATTAACACCCAACTCAACTGATTTTTGGATAGTAAACTCCATTTTTTCACCTCGGGACATGACTTGCCCTAGATGTAAATCAAGAGGAGATTCTCTATCATTAAGTTGTGAGTTAACAATAAACACTGAAATATGTTTTTTGGTTGCTTCTGTGATTTCACCACTAAATACATGGTTACTGCCATCAAATAGCTCCAGCATTTGACCTGATTTCATGCGAAGTACGCGTCCCACATGATTAGCCGCATCATCATCAAGAGAAATAGTTGTATTAATTTTTAGTGGTTCAGGGTGATAAATGCGTGGAACTCGCATAATTTTTCCTTAAAAAGCAAGGTTAAAGTCAATATTTAAAATAATTTGCCAGTTTTCTAAAATCAGCTGTACAAGTTCGTACGGAAAACAGTACTTCTTCGAGAACTAGAGATTTCGTCAATTATAAGATAACTAGCAATAAGACATTGGGGCGAACATGTCTAAATACAATGGTGATATTGCCATAATTCGGGGTGTTGTGTTGCTGATTAATGGCGATTGATTGTATTTTTGACATTTGTACTGCCTAATTATTTTTTCTACCAGATAGTCATATGTCTTAACTGGAACTTGGGTAATTAAAAATGTATTGGTTCATTTTATAATGAATGATTAAAAATTTGTAGTATTATGAGAAAAACATTTTCAGAATAAATGAAATATCAAAGTTCAACATTATAAATAATAATAAAAATAAACTGCATTATATCATGATATTAATATTGGGAAATAAACAAAGTCACAGTATATTAACAGCTCATATCCATAATGGAATACGGAGAATGAGTAATGAATACAATTGAATTATTAATAAATGAAATAATGATTGATTTATTTTACTTTCCATTTGATTTTTTTGAAAAGATGATGTCACTAATTTGCTCTGCACAAGAGCCTAACCAAGAGTGCTGTTTTTTAAATCGCATAAATAAATTGGGAGTGTTTGATTTTATTACACATAGATGTGTATATGAGATATCACTCATTTTTATTTTGGCGATATTTATAGCAAAAATAAATCAAAATATATTGAGATATATTCCTGAAAAGTATTTTGATAAAAAGGGTTTTTATATTAAATATAAATGGTTTTTATTATTATATTTATTAGTTGTATTTGTTTTTCTTATTCTAAAATTACAGTTGATAAACATCCTATTTTTAATGGTATTTATCAACTGTATTGTTTCTTTATTTATTATTGATATCAAAATTGGTTATTTACCGGATGTTTTAACTTATCCATTATTATGGTGTGGATTGATTTATCAAACGTGTTCATCAGAAGGAAATGTCGTTTCAGCCATTTATGCTGTGGTTATTAGTTATCTTTTTATTATGGTTATAACGACAATAACTGAGCAGGTTCGCCAACGTCCGCAGATGGGAAGAGGGGATTTTAAATTAATTGCGGCCTGTTCTGCTTGGCTTGGCTTGATTAAATTGCCGCTATTTTTAGCGGTAGCAGCGAGCTTAGGCGGGATACATTATGCTATTGCTTACTTGATTTCACGAAAGAAAACAATAGATTATATCCCGTTTGGCCCTGCGATTATTGTGAGTTCAGCGTATTGGTTGTTTGCGCCATTAATTTATAAATTTATTTTTCTATAACAAAATAGCGTTGTATTAGTGAGATAAATTTAATTATTTTTGGCAATTAAAGTCTCTAAAAAACGGTGCCACTTTTCACTATCCCCTAAATAATTCTGTAATGGAATACGTGACCAGTGATCCGGTTGCTCGACGAGTAATGTCGGGAAGCCGGAAGCACCTGATTGAGTCAGAAGTTGGCGGCTATAACCAATATGCTCATCTAGAGCAGCACCTTGAAAATGGGCATAATTTTTCTGGTATTGCATTTCATCTAAGCCGATATCTTGCGCTAATTGAGCTAATACTAGCGGGTCGTTGACATGTAAACCTAAAACATAATGAGCATGTTGAAGTGTTCTTAACATCGTTAATGCTTTTTGCTCTTTCTCAGCGGCCAGAATAGCTTGTAAAGGTGGAGCAGAATCAAGCACCAGATCCGGTTCTTCTAACATTTTCAGGTAATCATCACCAAAAACTTGGCCAGTCATTGCCGTAATGCGTTTATCTGATTGTTTTATGTGCTCACGAAATTGTGCATTCATGTGTAGGCGAGACTCTCCAGCGAGCATACCGCCACCATGAAGTACTAGCTCAATATTTGGATGAGCATCAGCAATTTCAATGAGTGGAGATGCTGCATAGCACCAGCCACAAAGTGGATCATAAATATAATGTAATGTAGTTTTACTCATTTTTTTACCTTTAACTTCTTATAATGTCGTAGCTTATTCAGTTCATTTCCTAAGCTACGACAATATTATTTATTCTTTTGATTCTATTGAGGCCACTTCATCTCACCTTTGATAACTTTGGCGCTAAGTTCTAAGCTAGATTTGTCCTCAAGGTTAGGATATGCCTCTGCCATATTGCTAATCAGTGCGTTGGCGTCTTTGCTTTTATCTGCCATTTTTTCAAATGTAGTTAAATAATTTTGCGTAAAGGTCACGGCACCTAAACCCATTTTGGCTTCACCAACAAAATGTCCCGGTACAACAGTGGTTGGTTTTAATGCTTGAATACTTTCAAGTGATTGTTGCCAATGTTGGCGTGATTCTTTGGTTTGAGTATCAGCAATCCAAACATGAATGTTATCTGAAACTAGAACACCACCGACAACTGCTTTTAGTGCTGGAACCCAAACATAAGTGCGGTCAGGCGCTGGGCCATCAGTACCTTTAATGTATAAAGTTTCACCATCAACAGTAAAGCTATCACCTTGAATAACATCTGGAACAACTAAAGCTGACGGAGCTTCATTTTTAAGAATTTCACCCCAGTAGGCCAATTTACCGTCTTTGGAGGCTTTGATCGCATCAACGGTTGCTTGGGTTGCGACAACTTTTGCTTCGGGAAAAGCTTGAGTAATCGTATCAAGACCAAAATAGAAATCTGGATCTGAATGGCTAATATAGATAGTGGTTAGTTTTTTATTTAATGCTTTTATTTTATTAACAAGTGCTTGAGCATCATTTTTTTGGAATTGCGCATCAATGAGAACCACTTCATTATCACCACTGATAATTTCGGAAGAAACAGGGAATACACTGTTATTACCCGGATTATAAACATCTAATTTAAGGTTTGCAGAATAGGCAAAAGTGGTGCTCATCATTAGTAAAGTTGTAGCAGCGACTGTATGTAATTTCATAATTTATTCCTATAAACGATAGTTGGTATGCATGTTTTGCTATGGAATGTATATTAAGTTGCAATAATGAAAAGAAAAACACCATAATAAGCAAATCTTTGTTGCATAAATCGGTGAAATAGATGGATAGACTAACCGCAGTTCAAGTTTTTATTAGTATAGTCGAACATGGCAGTATGAGTGCAGCGGCAGATAAACTTGATATGTCACGAGCAATGGTGACGCGTTATTTATCTGAGATGGAGCAGTGGGCTGGTGTTCGCTTATTAAATAGAACAACCCGCCGTTTAAGTCTTACCTCTGCTGGTGAAGGTGTTTACCAGCAAGCATTGCAACTTAATGCACTATCTTTAACATTGCCTGTTCAACAAAAATATGATGCAAATGAATTAACGGGATTAGTGAGAATTAGCTGCGCCCAATCCCTTGCAAGCCAAGTTCTTTCAGAGGCGATTACCGAATTTTTAAATCAGTATCCTAATATGGCGATTGACCTCAATATCACGAATAAGGCGATAAACTTAGTAGAAGATCGCATTGATCTTGCAATAAGGATCACTAATCAGTTAGATCCAAGTTTAATTGCTAAACCGCTTTCAACCTGCCATTCCGTTATTTGTGCTGCTCCTGCATTTTTTAAAGATAAAAAAATGCCACAAAAGCCAGAAGATTTAATTCCCTTAGAGTGTTTAACCTATAATTTTTTTGGGCGTAGCTTGTGGAATTTTGAAAAAGAGGGAAAACTTTCTTCTGTATTAGTCGGTGGGCGATTAAGTGCAAATGAATCTGTCTTTTTAGCACAAGCCACTTTGAAAGGGGCGGGCATTGCTATGCAACCTTATTTATCAGTAAAACAGTATCTTGAATCAGGTGAGTTAATTCAATTATTGCCAGATTATACCTTACAACCTCTTGGTATTTATGCTGTTTATACCAGTCGACAAAATATGCCAACCACATTAAGAGCTGTGCTCGATTTTCTTGGTCATTGGTTTAAAACGTCACCTTATTGGTTATCATTGATGGAGCAGGGCAGACGTTAAATTGTGTTCTATCCGTTTAAATGATTGTTGTAAATACTGAATAAATATCTCTGATAATTGTGATGACGGACGATGAATGGGCTTAATTAAGCTTACAGTAAATGGGATTGAAAAGCTTAATGGTCGAATGACTAGCTTACCATTTGATTGATTATGGAAGTCCTGTGCAGTAATGGGATTAACAATGGAAATACCAATACCTTTTAAAGCCATGGCGCAAATAGAAGATGCCGAATGGGTTTCCATAACCATTTTACGGTTTATTCGATGTTGAGAAAAAATAGTATCAATCATTTGACGGTAATTATCAGTCAAAGATAGGCTGATAAAGCGTTGATTTTGAAAATCAATAGGAGACAAAATAGGCTTTTTTTCAAGTGGATGCCCTTTAGGCAGGACACAAACTTCATTGAGTGAACCTAATGTTATTTGTTCCGTTCCAGCGGGTGTTTGTAAATGTTCAGTTAAACCAACATCATAGCGCTGTGCTGATAACCACTCTTCAAGTACGGGGGATTCTTGCGGTATCACGGTTAAATTTACTTCAGGGTAATCCTTCATAAATAATTGGCAGATTTGTGGAAGGAGTGATTGAGCAAAAGCAGGTAAGCAGATAATTGAGATTTGTGCATTATCAAAGTGGCGAATAGTTTGCGCACTATTTTTTATTCTATCTAATCCATAATAAGAGCGTTCAACTTCTTCAAAAAAACGTAGCCCTTGCGCTGTAGGTTTTAACCGCCCTTTGATGCGATCAAAAAGCTTAAATTGTAATAAATGTTCAAGCCTTGCTAATTCTCGGCTGATGGTTGGCTGAGAAGTATTCAGAACAATGGCTGCCTCTGTTAAGTTTGGTGTAGTCATAACGGCGCGAAAAATTTCGATATGTCGCCAAGAGAGTGATTGCACTGTTACTTATCCTTCTGCTTCTTCTATATCAATAATGAATAGACTTTAGCAAAATAGATATTTTTTTCCCGCTTTTTCTCTGAATAATGGAGTAATACAAAATAAAAATAGACTGACGAGAAAAGCATGACTTCATTTGCCACCACAACAAGCCAATATTTAACACCTGAATATTTACGTTCATTACCTGCCGAATATGGCACTCCACTTTGGGTTTATGATAGCGCTGTTATTATTGATCGTATCAAGCAATTACAACTATTTGATACTGTCCGCTTTGCGCAAAAAGCGTGTTCTAATATCCACATTTTGCGCTTGATGCGTGAGCAGGGCGTAAAGGTTGATTCTGTTTCTTTAGGCGAGATTGAACGCGCTTTAGTTGCGGGTTTTCAGCCCGGTCGCGAAAAATCTGAAATTGTTTTTACTGCTGATGTGCTAGATAGAGCAACACTTGCTCGTGTGATTGAACTAGATATTCCTGTCAATGCAGGTTCTATTGATATGTTAAGCCAAATAGGTGAACAAAAAGCAGGTCATCCTATTTGGTTACGCATCAACCCAGGTTTTGGTCATGGACATTCCCAAAAAACCAATACTGGCGGAGAAAACAGTAAGCATGGTATTTGGTATGCAGATTTGCCAGCGGCATTGGAGCAAATACGTCGCTACAATTTATCATTAGTTGGCTTACATATGCATATTGGTTCGGGTGTCGATTACCAGCATTTAGCCAATGTATGTGATGCAATGGTTAACCAAGTTATTACTTCAGGTGCCGATATTCATGCTATTTCTGCTGGTGGTGGATTATCTACGCCTTATCGTGACCAAGATGAAATTATTGATATTCAGCATTATTACAGCTTATGGAATAATGCGCGCACACGAATTGAGCAACATTTAGGCCATTCACTTGCGCTTGAAATTGAACCTGGTCGCTATTTAGCGGCAGAATCTGGGGTTTTATTAGCTGAAGTGAGAGCAGTAAAAGATATGGGAAGCCGCCATTATGTATTGGTGGATAGTGGCTTTAATGACTTGATGCGTCCTGCAATGTATGGCAGTTATCACCATATTTCTGTTTTACCTGCTGATGGGCGTTCATTAGAACATGCTGAGCAAAAAGAGAGCATTATTGCGGGCCCTTTATGTGAATCGGGTGATGTTTTTACTCAGCAAGAAGGCGGCATGGTTGAAACACGTTTATTGCCTGATGTGAAAGTCGGTGATTACTTAGTTTTTCATGATACTGGCGCTTATGGTGCATCAATGTCATCAACTTATAATAGCCGTCCTTTATTACCTGAAGTCTTACTGGTGGATGGTAAGCCTCAATTGATCCGTCGCCGCCAAACCATTCAAGAATTATTAGCATTAGAGCTATAATTACTAGAAATAGAATCAAATAAATTAAAAAACCTTTATTGTGAAGTAACCCCCAATGGTTAGATAGCCAATGGGGGTTTTTCTATCAAAGCACTATCGCGATCTCAAAATTATTATTGTTAATCAATATGTAGCAAGTAAAAAGCATCGCAAATGTTCTAAAAACATGAAAAATAGGCTGCTAAGCGGGTGATTATGAGCTCAGGGTTGTGAATGTAAGTTAACAAGGAATGACCATCGGCGTACCAACGACTGGATCGGGTATAATTAAACAATCTAAATCAAATACTTGCTTAACTAATTTTTCGCTGATGATATTTTCAGGTTTACCTTGAGCGACAATCATTCCTTTGGCCATGACGATTAGGTTATCGGCATAGCGACAAGCTTGGTTTAGATCGTGCAATACAGTAACAATGGTTCTTCCTTGCTGTTGATTTAAGCGCTGAAAGATATTTAATAGCTCAATTTGATAAGCAATATCGAGATAAGTCGTTGGTTCATCGAGTAAAATAATTTCAGTTTGTTGTGCTAAGATCATCGCTACCCATGCACGTTGCCGTTGTCCTCCAGACAATGACTCAATTTGTTTATCTGCAAACTCCATGACGCCTGTTAATTGCATTGATTCTGTAACAGCTTGTTTGTCTTCCTGACTCCACTGATGCATTAAACTTTGGTGAGGAAATCGCCCTCTTGCCACTAAATCCATTACAGTAATACCTGATGGTGCTTGCATTGTTTGTGGTAACAAAGCGATTTGGCGAGCAAGATTTTTCGATGAATAGCGAGATAAAGGCTCATTATCTAGCGAAACATGACCAGATAAGGGTTTTAATAAACGACATAGGCTACGTAACAACGTGGATTTACCGCATCCATTAGGACCAATGATCACGGTAAATTGATTATTTGGGATCGCTAACGAAATATCATGGCAGATGATATTTTCTTGGTAACCCAGCGTTAATGAATGGATTTCTAATCGATTATTATTCATGCAAATTATATTTTAATTATGAGATTAAATGAGCGGAGGAGTGACCACATACACACCTCCGCGTAGGATAAAAATAGTATTAGAAACGCAGCTCCATTGTTGCGCCTAACATTCTAGGACGTTGATAAATTGCAGTTTCGATGTTGTTATCGGGGATCAAAATGCGTTTATCTGAGTCAAATAGGTTTTGTGCAAATACGGTTGCTCGTCCCCATTTGAAGTCATAACCTAGTTGCAAATTAGCGACCCAAAATGAATCTATTTTTGAGTTTTCGTTATTATTTGCTTGAGAGAAATAATCACCAGAGAATTGCACATTTCCACTGATATCAACGGATGATGTTAATTGATATTTAGCGCCTACATTTGTGGTATAGTTTGGTGCACGGGCTAATTCTTTACCTTCTATGCCACTATCACCAAAGTCTTTAATTTTGGTTCGTAACAAACCAACTCCAGTATTTAATTCTAATGATTCAATGGGTTGATAAGCAACATTGAATTCAGCACCATAGGTTTCGACTTTCTTGGCATTACGGATAGTTGTGGAATCAGGCCCTAAATAGAAAGGCAGCTGCATATCTTTGTAATCGTTATAGAAAAGGTTGGTCATTATTGAAAGTTTATTATCTAGCAAACTATTTCGACCATATAAGCTGTAATTCCATACATATTCAGGGGAATAAGTGTAAGTTACGATAGGTTTGCCGATAGTAACACCTGCGCCCCCACCGTTATAACCTCGACCAACAGCAAAACCAACAGTTTGGTTTTTTATTGGCTTCCAAGCAAAATCAGCTTTAGGTAAGAAGGTATTATAAGTTTCATCAAAATCAATCATCACCGCAGGGCTGCCGCCTTTACGGGTGTGTTGTTCTCGTTCAAAACGCCCAGATAAAGTGATATCCACTTCAGGAACAACGGTATAAGTTAATGAACCATAGGCTGATGAAGTTTCTGTTTTATCGTCATAGTAACTTCCACCAAAAAGATCAACAAATTCATTTTGTTTACTATGGAAATAACGAATACCGACAATCCCGTTCAAAATGTCGCTATCTGTTTTAAAACGTAACATAGGCTCTAATTCAAATTCTTTTGCATCAATATCAGCACGAGGTGTTGGTGCTTTAGTACGGCGATGTGTTGTAAAGTCTGTATAGATTAAGGTATTTTCCCAAGTTAAATTCTCATTAGCTTCCCAAGATGTGTTCCAAATACCGCTGGTGGTTTTTCGTTCAACGACGGGACGGAAACGAGAAGCTGCGTCTGGAGCTAAGTTTTTCGCCATTTTAGCTTCGTTTTGTGGCGATTGGCTATCCATATGAGTAAATGTTAATTTACTTTTAAATTCAGGCATATCGAGCGGTTCGTATAAGAGTTTTCCACGAACAGTTGTTGATTCAATATCGCGCGGGTTGCCAACAGGAGAATAGCTATCCATTTTAGTAAAGCTTTCTCGTTCTTGTTTTTCAACCGTGAAACGAAAGGCGAGCTTATCTTCAATTAATGGCCCAGAAACCATGGCTGCCGTTTGTTGGAATCCTTGCTGCCCTAAACCACCTTTTACTGCACCTTCCCAATAAAATGTAGGGTCTAGAGTTTTGACTAAAATAGCACCTGCAATCGCATTACGACCTTGAACATAACTTTGCGGATCACGGAATATTTCAACGGTATCAACGTCCCATAGTGACTGAGCACCATAACCAAATTCGTTATAGGTAAATGAACGGCCATCAACTGAAAAGTTAACTCGAGGGCGCGTTCCTGCTAGAAAAGCAATAGCACCTTGGGCAGGTCCAGAGCCATCTACACCACGAATAGCGGGGAGAGCGTTGCTGTTCCCAGTATCGACGATATTAGGTGTCATTTGTAATAATGTGTTGACATCAGGATTGGGGATATCTTCAATTTGCTTATAATCGTACACCACAACACTGGAGCCTGTGTCATAGATTGATTTATTCAGCTTTTCCCCTGTCACGATTAAGACATCGCTATGGTTATCGCGTTTTTTATTTTCTTGTGCTGATGTATCTAATTCTTGAGTCGTTTCTGCTGCAAAACTGGTTGGTGATATAGCCCAAAATGTGCTGAATAAAGCAACATGGAGCATTATGTTAATTGTTTTTCTTTTTGTGTAGAGAATTGGAGCACCTGACATTAATCTTTTCCTTCATGCTATCGCATGCCATAAGACGATTGATGAGATGTACCCACTATTTTCCAGTTAAATAAATCACCAGTTACCATTCCTAACTGTGCAATTAAAATTAAGATATAAAACTATATAGCTTATTGTTATTCTTTTAATTATATAATGATTATCATTCAATAAATATAATAATTATTATTAATATTTAAATTCGTGAGTTACGTGTTAATAACCAGAGTAAATATAGCCCGCCAATGATCCCCGTCATCAAGCCGACTGGCAGCGTTAAGCTGAAAGGAAGCTGTTGTGATAGGAGGTCGGCACAAATTAATAATAGTGCTCCCATTAATGCAGAACCAATGATGGGTAATTTATTTGTACTGGATAATCGGATAACCAGTTGAGGTGCTGCAAGAGCAACAAAGGCGATTGGACCTGCACATGCTGTTGCTAATGAAGAGAGTAGTACAGCACTGAAAATCATCATCCATCGTGTTTTTGCGACATTTACGCCAAGTTGTTGAGCCATGTCATCTCCCATTTCGATTAAAGTGAGCGCTCTGGCATGTATTGCAATGAAAGGGAGTAAAATGAGCAAACCAATAAATACGGGATAAACGTGATGCCATGTTCGTGCATTAAGTGATCCCGCCAGCCAAAGGTTGGCAATAGTTGCATTATCAATATTGCCTTTGACTAATAATAACGAGTTAAATGCTTGTAATATTGCACCAACTCCGATACCCGTTAAGATCAGCGTATAACTTGACATTACGCCACGTTTTAAGGATAAAAGGTAGACAACAAGAGCGGTCATTAAACCACCGACAATCGTTGAAAGGGCAATTGCAGGGACGCTACCGTTAAATACGATAATTTGTAGTAGTGCCCCAGTCGCGGCACCTGTAGTAAAACCAATGACATCGGGGGAACCTAAAACATTGCGAGAGATCGACTGAAATATCGCTCCAGCAACGCCTAAAGCTGCACCAACACCGATACCTGCAAGTAATCGAGGCAAACGTATATCTATCACGATTTTTTGTTGAATTGAACCTTGTTCACCGCCACGTAGAATATTGATGAAGGTGGGGAAATCAATTGAAAACTTACCCGTGGTTACGGCTAAAAATGAAATGACAATGACCATTAGTAGTAAAATGCTACAAATAACTGCACTACGGGTTGATATTACCCAAGAGTAGTGGAAAAAATGCCAAACTTTGTTACTTTTTTGCCATTTCATAAAGACATAACTCGCCAATGCCTAACTAGGTAAATAAAGAACGGACCGCCAATCAGTGACAGCATTATACCAACACTGATTTCTCCGGGAGTGCCAATGATCCTGCCAATACAATCTGCAACTAACATGAAGGTTGCCCCTATCAACATTGACATCGGAAGGATGCGGCGATAACCCGCACCCACAAGATAACGAGCAAAATGTGGGGCGGTAAGACCCAGAAAACTAATTGGCCCAACTGCGGCGGTTGAGCTTCCTGCAAGTAATACAATGGCGGTAGCGGCAAGTAGCCAGATTTTACTTTGATTAGCACCAAGTGCATGACTTAGGTCATTACCTAAGACAACGATATCTAATGATCTGGCGAGTAAAGTAGCAAGAATACAACCAATCAGAACCAGTGAGGTGATAGGAAATAGCACATCAAAACTGCGGCCTTGGAGTGATCCGACAACCCAATGACGAAATTGGTCAAATACCTTTTCATCACTATTCACCGTGACCATGTGGGTGATAGCCAATAATACAATCGAGAGTGCAACACCAGACAACACCATGCGAATAGGATTTAATCCACGGTGTAAACCGGCTAATAAATAGACGCAAAGGCCAGCTAAGCCTGCCCCTAATAAGCCAAACCACATGTAGACAGTGATATCAGTCACTCCCATACAAGCAATCACCAGAACAATGGCAACCATTGCGCCTGCATTGATGCCTAATAAACCGGGATCAGCGAGGGGGTTACGAGTTATTGCTTGCATTAATGCACCTGCTGCACCAAGCGCAACACCAATAACAATAGCTAATAGGGTACGAGGAAAACGTAAGTAACGAACAAGAAGGTGCTCACTATTGGTACTGTCATAGGCAACAAAAGCTTGCCAAGTTGTTGGTATAGAAACAGAGCGACTACCTACGCCTAGGCTTATAACAAAAAAGGTAACCAATAATAAGCAACAGATTAAGATGATCAATTTAACGGAAATTTTAGGTGACAACATGAACTCACTCGTGTTTAGCGAATCGAGCAACAAGGTCATTAATCATTTCTTGAGCGCTATAATAATCGACACGAAATGAATTCTCTCCTAAGCCATAAACTTGCTTATTTTTTACAGAATTAATATTGGCAAGGATAGGATCGGCCATAAAATTTTCAGCATCTTTATTTGTTGCACGTAATAAAAAAGTGGTGGGGGCTGTAAGCTGTGTTAAATGTTCATATTGAGCCCAAACAAAGTCGGAAACAGGTTTATCCTTCGGTTGCCATTCAAGGGGGGCGCTTTCAATAGTGAAGCCAAGTTGTTGCAATAAAATGGCTTGAGGGCTCGTTTTCAAAGATACAGGGTTAACGGTTCCTGGGCCAAAATAGGAAACAATATTGACATCACCTTTAGGGTGCTGCAATTTAGCTTTACTTTCCTCAACTAACTTCTCAAAACGTTGTAATACTTCCGCTGCTGTTTTCTCTTGTCCTGTCGCTTGCCCAAGTTGTACAGCTAAACTTTCCCAGCTTTGTTGGCCATAATCCACAACAATGGTAGGTGCAATTTGTTGAAATTGAGCGACTTGAGGGTAAACTGTATCCCCGCCGTTAATAGACACAACAATTAAATCTGGCGCTACGGCATAAGCCATTTCTAAATCAACACTTCCGACAGACCACAGTTTTTCAATACCTTTTTGTTTAGCAATGTTATCCCACTGTGCGAAATACAGACCATTAGCTGCGGTTGAACTCGCAATAACGGGCGCATCAATAGCGAGTAGTGTTCCTGTAACTGAGACTGAGGTTGACAAAATGCGCTTAGGTTTGGTTTTGATTTCCACGGTTGAACCATCGGCATTATGAAAGGTTCTTGGCCATGATTGGCTATCTACATTTGCTTCGTCTTTAGTACTTGCAAAGCTAAATGAACTGATGGTAAAGAGTAGGATTGAGGCGCAGGTCAGTATTCTTAACATATCAGTTTTCCAAGTAAAACAGGTGGTTATTAAACTGCAAATATTTGTTGTTAATGATAATCAGAATTAATATTATTAACAATAGGTATTCATGTGAGAGTACAGCAAAATGAGAGAAAGTACACAAAAAACACTCTGCATTGGTTTATCTTTGTCACCCACTTGGGTGAGTGGTAGCCGCTTAAAGCAAGAGCCTAGCTTGCAAGAGACCATTTTTAGTGCAGGATATTATATTGCGTTATCCAAACGGGCAGAGGCCGCAAAACTGGATTTTTTATTTAGGCCTGATGCGCTATTTTTGAACATTGAGAAAGCAAGCCAAGTCCCTGCTTTTGGTGGGTTAGATCCTTCTCTATTGATTGCCGCGATTGCTCATGAAACAGATTACATTGGTTTTGTATCCACTATTTCGACCCTATTTTACCCACCCTATATTGCAGCTAGGCAATTACAGTCTTTAAATTGGTTAACACAGGGAAGAGTTGGGTGGAACATTGTTACTGCATTACAGGGACAAAAAAACTTTGGTCAGCAGACATTACCTGATCCGGATGAGCGCTATAAAATTGCGAGTGAATTTACCGCAGTAACTGAGGCTTTATGGAAAAGTCATCCATTAAAGCAAGTGAATGATGAAACTCAGCAAATTATATCCGGTTTAAAAGAGATTAACTTTCAAGGTGAATATTTTAATGTTCAAGGGCCACTGAATATTCCTGAGTACTCTCAACCTATTCCTTATTTTCAAGCAGGAGCATCACCAGCAGGACGTAATTTTGCGGCTACTTTAGCGGATGGAATTTTTACGGCAACGCCAGATCTCGATTGCGCAATTGAATTTTATCAAGATATTCAACATCGCACAGTTAAAGCCGGCCGTAAACATAATGCAGTTAAAGTTCTCCCGGGTTTGAGTTTCTATTTAGCAGATAGCCGCGAAGAAGCCTTCCGACTTTTTGAACAAACTCATGCTAATACAAATCCGCAAATTAAATTCCGTTATATAGAATCATTAATTAATTTGGATCTTAGCCAACTACCGCTAGAAACAATAATTAAACCGGAAATGCTGCCTGAACCAATTGAAACACCATACAGCCGAACACATGCTAAATTATTAAGACGTTATATTTGCAAGAACCATCCCTCTATCAAGATGCTTTTATCCTCTCCGGAAGTTAATGGCTCATCACATTGGCGGGTTATTGGAACGGCAGATGATTTAGTGGATGAGATTGAGTTATGGGTAAAAAAACAAGGATGTGATGGATTTATCGCGTTGCCATGTGGTTCTGAACAATCTTTATATATCTTTTTTGATCAAGTGGTCCCTAAGTTGGTTGATAAAGGTTTGTTTAGAGAGGATTACCAAGAAAAAACGCTATGGCAGCGATTACAAAATATTGGAATTTAGGTCAGAAAAGTCCATGAAATAGAATCAACAAAGATAGCAATATTAACCTGTTAAAATCAGAAAAATATCATGGCACTCATTTTCAAAGTGCCGATGAACTCATTGATAAAATTGGTGAATATATCAAATGTGACAACATCAAATGACTTAAAATAAAATTAAAAGGCCTGAGTCCGACTGAATATCGAAATCAGGCCTTACACGCTGAGCAACTTATCAATAACTAACTAGTTGATTAAGCTGCTTGTTTTTTCTTAGATGAGTGTTCATTTTTATTTTCAGCTGATGGCTTTTTTTCGCTTAATACACCTAATGCATCAAATTCAAACTCATCAACATTTATGGTACGTAAGCGACTGGCTTCAGCTTTACGCAGAATATCCGCTTCTTCTTGCGTAATAATTTTTTCAGGCAGCATCTCTTCAGCCAATTTATCTAAGCGAGTAAAGCTGAGTTTGCGTTCTTTCAAGCGACAAATACGCTCGAAAATAGGTTCTGCTGCAATGATGTCATACAAAGCCTGATTAACTAATCCGTGAGGATTATTTTCTGTCGGTGTTAAGTATTGACCACGACCAATTCTATCTCTGGTTTCGGAGGGCTCCATAATCAACTGCGCCAGTTTGTGATCTAAGCGATCTGTTGGTGCTGACATTGTGCGGCCAGTAGGGAATAAAGTGATACGCATAATTTTAGCGATCGCTTTATTCGGGAAGTTTTTCAGTAGATCATCCATTGCTTTTTCAGATTGATAGAGACAATCTTCTACTGCCCATTTGACTAAAGGAAGATCTGCTTTTTGACGACCTTCATCTTCATAGCGTTTCAGTGTTGCTGATGCTAAATAAAGATGACTTAAAATATCACCTAAACGCGCGGAGATCCGCTCACGACGTTTTAAGCTACCGCCTAGCACACCCATAGCAACATCAGATAATAGTGCTAAGTTAGCACTTTGGCGATTTAGCATTTGATAATAGCGACGAGTTTCATCTTTTGTTGGCGCATCACTACCGCGGCCATTTGTTAATCCTAACCAGAAACTACGCACTTGGTTGCTAATAACATGACCAATGTGACCAAATACCGCTTTATCAAATTTATGCAGGTTATTTTCTTGCGCTGCTGCCATTTCTTCCAGTACATAAGGATGACAACGGATAGCACCTTGACCAAAGATGATCATACTGCGCGTAAGAATATTTGCACCTTCAACAGTGATTGCAATGGGTGCACCTTGATAAGTTCGTGCAACAAAGTTTGAAGGACCAAGACAGATGCCTTTACCGCCAGTGATATCCATTGCATCAATTACAGAGCGTTGCCCGCGGTGAGTACAATGATATTTCACGATAGCGGATAAAACGGCAGGTTTCTCGCCTAGCATGATGCCAGATGTAATTAATGTTGCGGCTGCATCCATTAAATAAGCATTTCCAGCAATACGTGCTAAAGGTTCTTCAATTCCTTCCATTTTACCAATTGGCAGCTTAAATTGACGGCGAATATAAGCATAAGCTCCTGTAGCCATTGCAATACTTTTCAAACTTCCCGTTGAGTTTGATGGTAAGGTGATACCACGCCCAACTGATAAACATTCCACCAGCATGCGCCAACCTTGACCAGCCATTTTCGGCCCACCGATAATATAATCAATAGGGACAAAAATATCTTGCCCGCGAGTCGGCCCATTCATGAATGGAATATTTAATGGGAAATGGCGATGACCAATTTCAACACCCGGCGTGTTAGTTGGGATCAATGCACAAGTAATGCCTAAATTCTTTTCGCCCCCGAGTAAGCGGTCTGGGTCGGATAATTTAAATGCTAAACCAAGTACAGTGGCAATAGGCGCTAATGTAATATAGCGTTTATTCCAATTTAAGCGCATGCCAAGTACTTGCTCACCTTGCCATTCTCCCATACAAACTACGCCTGTATCAGGGATCGCACCTGCATCGGAACCTGCTTCTGGACTTGTCAAAGCAAAACAAGGGATCTCATCACCTGTTGCTAAACCGGGTAGATAGCGCTTTTTCTGCTCATCAGTACCATAGTGTTGCAATAATTCACCTGGACCTAAAGAGTTTGGAACACCTACTGTAATTGCTAGGATCCCGGAAACACCGGCAAGTTTTTGTAGCACTTGTGATTGAGCATAAGCTGAAAACTCAAGGCCACCATACTCTTTTTTGATGATCATCGCGAAGAAGCGATGGTCGCGCAGATATTGCCAAACTTCAGGAGGAAGATCGGCTAATTCATGGCTGACTTCAAAGTCATTAACCATGCCACACACTGTTTCAACAGGCCCATCAAGAAAGGCTTGTTCTTCAGCTGTTAATTGCGGTTTTGGATAATTATGGAGTTTATTCCAATTAGGAGCACCGCGGAAAAGATCACCTTCCCACCATGTTGTCCCTGCATCAATCGCTTCTTTCTCTGTACGTGACATTGGTGGCATTACCTTTTGGAACATTTTTAATGCCCGAATAGAGAATAGTGATTGGCGAATTGGCGTAAAGACAAATGGAAATAACACTAAAGCTACAGGTAATAACATCCAGTAGCTCCACAGATTTAATATACCCATCACGGCGGTATAAGCTAATAACAAGATAGTACTTAGCGTTAATGCCGTTTTGTGATAACACAAGATACCGATTAACGCGATAAATAAAACAATGCTAAGTAGAGTCATAGGGGAAACTCCTTCCACTAGTAAGAGGTCTGACCTGTAGTTTCTTATAATCTATAGCGAGTAATAAATGATTAGCAACTTGTTTACATCTTAATTACAACTTAGCTCACAAAATCATCAAATAAAAGTAGGTAATTATTTCGTTTAGAACAGATTAAACGCAAATAAAGATAAATAGTGAATGTCGGGTTTAATCAAAAGTAGAAACAAAATTGACCCTGTGTAACAATCTGAGAGGTAAAGATTAATTATCGATTTATCTCCATACAAAATCCGCTAAATTTAAGGGGAAATCTCATGTATCAAGACTTGATCCGTGGTGAATTATCAGAAGCTGCTGATACGCTGGCACAATTCCTAAATGATGAAAAAAATATTAATGCGATTGAGGATGCTGCTGTATTACTTGCAAATTCCTTTAAAGCAGGTGGCAAAGTGTTATCTTGTGGTAATGGTGGCTCTCACTGTGATGCGATGCATTTTGCAGAAGAGTTGACTGGCCGTTATCGTGATAATCGTCCTGCTTATCCGGCAATTGCTATTTCTGATGTTAGCCATTTATCTTGTGTCAGTAATGATTTTGGTTATGAATTCGTTTTTTCCCGTTTTATTGAAGGTGTTGGTCGTGAAGGTGATGTACTTCTTGGCATATCAACTTCAGGCAACTCAGGTAACATCATTAAAGCCATTAGTGCTGCTCGTGAAAAAGGCATGAAAGTGATTACGCTAACAGGGAAAGACGGTGGTAAAATGGCAGGGACTGCGGATATTGAAATTCGTGTTCCACATTTTGGTTATGCCGACCGCATACAGGAAATTCACATCAAAGTGATCCATATCCTGATCCAGTTAATTGAAAAAGAGATGGCTAAATAGTCATTTAACGCAAGAGGGTTTTCAAATGTGCGAATTATTAGGCATGAGTGCAAATGTGCCTACTGATATAAACTTTAGTCTAAGTGGACTGATATCCCGTGGAGGGCGTACTGGTCCTCATAAAGATGGTTGGGGAATTACGTTTTATGAAGGACTAGGTTGTCGTACTTTTAAAGATCCTCAACCAAGTTGTTTATCTCCTGTGGCGCGTTTTGTTCAGGAATATCCGATAAAATCTGAAACGGTTGTTGCGCATATACGGCAAGCTAATCGTGGTGATGTCACATTGGCAAATACCCACCCATTTATTAGAGAATTGTGGGGACGCAATTGGACGTATGCACACAATGGTCAGTTAAAAGGGTATCGTTCGCTGAAAACGGGTCATTATCGCCCAATTGGTGAAACGGATAGTGAAAAAGCATTCTGCTGGATTTTACATCAATTAGCGACAAAATATCCGCGAAGGCCTAGCAATTGGGAATCCGTATTTCGCTTTATTGCTGAGCTGGCAAATCAACTGCGTAAAAAAGGCGTATTTAATATGCTGCTTTCTGATGGCCGTTATTTGATGGCATTTTGTTCAACTAACCTATACTGGATCACCCGAAAATCGCCATTTGGTAAAGCAAAATTACTCGATCAAGATGTCGAAATTGATTTTGAAAGCTGCACCACGCCAAAAGATATTGTTTCTGTCATTGCAACGCAGCCGTTAACGGGCAACGAAAGTTGGCAAAAAATAGAATCCGGTGATTTTGTTCTATTTCACCTCGGCCAGCGCATAGTGTAATTTCATTTTTAATAGCTTGTTTGGTGATTCAGACAAGCTATTAACCGCATATTTTCCTGATGTCACTGATATTTGTGCAGGAATACCAGCCTCATTAAAATAGTCATAAGCGGGTTTTAACTGCTGCCAAAATGCATAATGAGCAGAGGTATGATGGCGTTGCATATTTTCAGCCGTCATACGAAAAGGGTAAATATTGACGTCAATCTTTTCTTGCCCATTTCTAAATGCTGTTTCAACTCTTTGATAAATCTCACTCATATAATTATCTGTCATGGCATAACAGCCAACCGAAACGCAATCACCATGGATCATTAAATAATTGCCGTGATAGCCTTGGGCTTTATCGTATTCGTTAGGAAAACCTAAATCAATTGATCGGTAATACCGACTATTTGGATTGAGTTGGGATTTTGTAATCTGATAAAAACCTTCTGGACTCTTTAAATCACCTTGTAGTTTTTTAGGGCCAAGTCCACCAGAAAACTTACAAATAGGATACGTTTTAGACAGTGTATATTTTCCTGTCAGTGATTTTTGGTAAAGTTCTAATATACCTTCTTGTTTAAATATCTGAATAAAAACAGCACTATCTTTTGAATCGAGAGTTTTATTATTAAGTAACATTGAAGAGTTACTTGCTTCAGCAAAAGTAGACGATAAAAAAATCAGGGCGAAACTGGCACTAAGAAAAATAGTTCTGTTCATACTCAAGCCAAATATAATTAAGAGTGATATTTAATAAGGATGTATTTGGTTGCATTCTAAATGAGCAATGAGAAATTTAATATAGGTTACTCATAATTTATCTACGATTTTTTTTGTTTAAAAATTGCTCGTTAATCGATAAAGGTGAGCTAATGATTCGGTAATAACGAATTATTGTGATAAAGAAGTTAATTTTATTGTAATTTGCTTGAGCTAAGTCACTTCAATATCCGGACATTGCTCAAGGGAACTGGTAAAATTACGAGCTACAAAATAAGAGAAATACGTCATAATACTAAGATAATTATTTGGTTAAGTTATAGATATAACTCGAACTATTTTATTTAGTCGCATCGGTTCTTTAATGGATCGTTAATTTAGGGTTAACTGAGAAACTTGTGCAAATCTTATGATTAAAATTAAAAAAGGCCTCAACCTTCCAATTGCGGGTGAGCCAGCTCAAGTGATAGAAGACGGCCCGAAAATTCAACACGTAGCTTTGCTAGGTGAAGAATATGTCGGAATGCGTCCTTCCATGCTGGTTAAAGAAGGTGAGCAAGTAAAAAAAGGGCAAGCTCTTTTTGAAGATAAAAAGAACCCAGGTGTATTATTCACAAGCCCTGCCTGCGGCAAAATTATTGCAATCAATCGCGGTGAGCGTCGAGTCCTTCAGTCAGTTGTTATTGAAATTAATGGCGATGATCAAGAGACATTCTCCGCTTATCCCAGCAATGAACTGGCAAGTTTAACGCGAGAACAAGTCGAACAAAATTTAGTACAATCAGGTTTATGGACGGCATTGAGAACTCGCCCATTTAGCCGTTCTCCTGAATTAGGTTCTTCACCTGCTGCTATTTTTGTCACAGCAATGGATACTCAACCGCTTGCGGCAGATCCTCTAGTTATCATTAAAGAGAATGAAAAAGCCTTTGAAGATGGTCTTGCCGCTCTCAGTCGTTTAACAGAAGGGAAAGTTCATGTCTGCTATTCTGGGAACTTACCTGCGAATAACACTTCAGCGACTTACACCGAATTTTCAGGCCCTCATCCTGCTGGATTAGTGGGGACTCATATCCATTTTCTAGAGCCAGTCAGTATTAAGAAAAAGGTATGGCACCTCAATTATCAAGATGTCATAGCGATAGGTAAACTCTTTACAACAGGTTATCTGTATACCGACCGCGTCATTGCGCTTGCTGGTCCTCAAGTGGAAAAACCTCGCTTAGTGAAAACACGTCTTGGCGCTGACCTTAATGAGTTAACCAAAGGGCAGTTAAAAGAGGGGGAAAACCGAATTATCTCTGGCTCTGTGCTCTGGGGCGTAACGTGTGATGATGCTCACCATTATCTTGGTCGCTTCCATAACCAAGTTTCTGTACTGAGTGAAGGGCGTGAAAAAGAGTTATTCGGTTGGATAATGCCGGGGCTAAATAAATTCACAATTACCCGCACGACAATTGGTCATTTCTTGAAAAATAAACGATTCAATTTCACGACGACAATGAATGGTGGTGAACGATCAATGGTTCCTATTGGTAACTATGAGCGCATTATGCCTCTTGATATCATGATTACCCATTTGTTGCGTGATTTGCTCGCCGGAGATACTGACTCATCACAAGAATTAGGGTGCTTGGAATTAGATGAGGAAGATTTAGGACTCTGTACTTATGTCTGTCCCGGTAAATATGAATATGGTCCAGTACTGCGTGATGTACTGACCAAGATTGAGCAGGAAGGGTAATTCCATGGGTCTGAAAAAGTTATTTGAAAAGAATGAACACCATTTTGAGCCCGGTGGAAAATTAGAAAAGCTTTATCCTTTATATGAAGCTGTTGTTACTGTTTTTTATACACCGGGAACTGTGACGAAAGGGCGCTCGCATGTCCGTGACACCATTGATTTAAAACGGATGATGATTTTAGTTTGGTTAGCGGTATTTCCTGCCATGTTTTGGGGAATGTATAACGTTGGTAACCAAGCTATTCCAGCTCTTTATAATTTATATAGTGGTGCGGAATTACAGCAGGTTTTGGCAAGTGATTGGCATTACGCCTTAGCACAGTTTTTGGGTGCATCACTGACACCTGATGCCGGATGGGGAAGTAAAATGCTGCTAGGTGCAGTGTATTTCTTACCTATCTACCTAGTGGTGTTTATTGTTGGGGGATTCTGGGAAGTTTTATTTGCCATGATCCGTGGTCATGAAATCAATGAAGGTTTCTTTGTCTCATCCATTTTATTTGCTTTGATTGTACCGCCAACACTGCCTCTTTGGCAGGCGGCATTAGGTATTTCATTTGGTGTGGTAGTTGCAAAAGAAATTTTTGGCGGAACAGGTCGCAACTTCTTAAATCCAGCACTTGCTGGGCGCGCATTTTTATTCTTTGCTTATCCCGCACAAATATCTGGTGATTTAGTGTGGACGGCAGCAGATGGCTTTTCTGGTGCAACACCACTTTCACAGTGGGCAGCAGGTGGAGAACACGCGCTAGTCAATACAATCACTGGTCAGCCAATTTCTTGGATGCAGGCGTTTTTAGGTAATATACCGGGTTCAATTGGTGAAGTTTCTACCTTAATGATCTTCATTGGTGGTGCTTTCATTATTTTCTGCCGCATTGCTTCATGGCGTATTGTTGCTGGTGTGATGATTGGTATGATTGCTATGTCTTATCTCTTCAACATAATCGGCTCACAGACAAACCCTCTCTTTGCTATGCCATGGTACTGGCATATGGTTCTTGGCGGTTTTGCCTTCGGGATGATCTTTATGGCAACAGATCCCGTTTCAGCCTCTTTTACTGATAAAGGCAAATGGGCGTATGGGATTTTGATTGGTGTTATGTGTGTTCTGATCCGAGTTGCTAACCCAGCTTATCCTGAAGGAATGATGTTAGCGATCCTGTTTGCTAACCTATTTGCGCCTTTGTTTGACTATTTAGTCGTTCAAGCAAATATTAAGCGGAGAAAAGCGCGTGGCTAATGAAAAAACAACAAATAAAGATAGTGTCGGAAGGACATTTCTTGTCGTTTTCATTCTATGTCTAGTTTGTTCTATTGTCGTAGCGGGTTCCGCGGTAGGTTTAAAATCGAAACAACAAGAACAAATTTTATTAGATACACAACGTAATATCCTAAGTGTTGCCGGGTTATCCAAACCTGCAATGAGTGCTGAAGAAATTCAAAAAGTTTATAAAGAGCGAATAGAAGCTAAATTGCTTAATTTTAAAACGAATGAATTATCTGATAGTAAAAGTCGATTCGATTTAAACGATGAATTACGTAGTGAAGAAACGAGCATTGACCTTTCACCGGAAGAAGATATTGCTAAAATTCGTCGCCGTGCAAATAGCGCTGAAATTTACTTAGTGAAAAACAGCGAAGGGAAAATCGACCAAATCATACTCCCTGTTTATGGTTCAGGTTTGTGGTCTGTGATGTATGCTTTTGTTGCTGTTGATATTGATGGTGTTACTTCTCGCGGTATCACGTATTACTCACATGGCGAAACTCCGGGGCTGGGTGGCGAAGTTGATAATGCGCAATGGAAAGCTCAGTGGCCAGGTAAAAAACTTTTCAATGAGCAGGGTATTCCAGCAATCAAGATAGTTCGTAGCGGCGCAACTGATAGCCCATATGGTATTGATGGTCTTTCAGGAGCAACACTAACATCAAACGGTATTCAGCATATGTTTGATTTTTGGCTAGGTGATAACGGTTTTGGTCCGTTCTTGAAAAAAGTTCGAGAAGGAGCGCTGAATAATGGCTGATTCAAAAGAAGTAAAAAGGGTTCTCCTTGGACCTTTGTTTGATAACAACCCAATTGCATTGCAAGTTTTGGGTGTCTGTTCTGCATTGGCTGTCACCACAAAATTAGAAACAGCCTTAGTCATGACGATTGCGGTGACATTAGTAACCGCTTTTTCTAACTTCTTTATTTCTTTGATCCGTAATTACATTCCGAGCAGTGTTCGTATTATTGTTCAAATGGCAATTATTGCATCTTTGGTTATTGTCGTAGACCAAATTTTACGAGCTTATGCCTACGAAATATCCAAGCAACTTTCTGTTTTCGTTGGTCTTATTATTACTAACTGTATTGTTATGGGGCGTGCAGAAGCTTATGCAATGAAAGCGCCACCAATAGAAAGTTTTATGGATGGTATTGGTAATGGCCTTGGCTATGGTGTCATTTTGATCTTAGTCGGTTTCTTACGTGAATTGTTTGGTTCAGGTAAATTATTTGGCATCACAGTGATGGAATCGCTACAAAATGGTGGCTGGTATATGCCTAATGGTCTATTCCTCTTAGCGCCTAGTGCATTCTTTATTATTGGAATGCTGATTTGGGGATTAAGAACCCTGAAACCTGCGCAGATAGAGAAGGATTAACACCATGGAACATTATATTAGCTTGTTTGTAAAAGCGATATTTATTGAAAACATGGCACTCGCATTCTTTCTTGGTATGTGTACTTTCTTGGCTGTATCAAAGAATGTGAAGACCGCATTTGGACTAGGGATCGCCGTTACTATCGTGTTAGGAATATCTGTTCCTGCAAATAATCTCGTTTATAACTTAATTTTACGGGATGGAGCACTTGTTGAAGGTGTTGATTTAACTTTCCTTAATTTCATTACCTTTATTGGTGTTATTGCCGCTTTAGTGCAAATACTGGAAATGATTTTAGATCGCTATTTCCCATCACTTTATAATGCACTTGGTATCTTCTTACCGTTGATCACTGTTAACTGTGCAATTTTTGGTGGTGTTTCCTTCATGGCACAGCGTGATTATAACTTTAGCGAATCTGTCGTATATGGATTTGGCTCAGGTATAGGCTGGATGTTAGCTATTGTGCTGATGGCATCAATTCGTGAAAAGATGAAATACTCCGATATTCCGGCAGGTTTAAAAGGCTTAGGTATCACCTTTGTTTCTACTGGTTTAATGGCGTTAGGGTTTATGTCTTTCTCCGGTGTGCAGCTATAAAGGTGAGATAAATTCATGGATATTATTATTCTAGGTGTAGTGATGTTTACCCTGATAGTCTTGGTGCTAACTGGTTTGATCCTGTTCGCAAAATCCAAGCTAGTTAATACGGGTGACATCAAAGTTGAGGTAAACGGTGATCCTGATAAAAGCTTTGAAGCGCCAGCGGGTGATAAGCTATTAGGAATGTTGTCAAACCAAGGCATTTTTGTTTCATCGGCATGCGGTGGCGGTGGTTCATGTGGTCAATGTCGTGTCATTATTAAAGACGGTGGCGGTGATATTTTACCTACTGAGCTTTCCCATATCAATAAACGCGAAGCAAAAGAAGGTTGCCGCTTAGCGTGTCAGGTCAATGTTAAACAAGACTTAAAAATCGAGTTACCAGAAGAAATTTTTGGTGTTAAAAAGTGGGAGTGTGAAGTTATCTCTAATGATAATAAAGCCACTTTTATTAAAGAGTTAAAGTTAAAAATTCCTGAAGGTGAGGTTGTTCCGTTCCGTGCTGGTGGGTTTATTCAAATTGAATGCCCGCCACATATTGTGAAATATGAAGATTTTGATGTGCCGGAAGAGTACCGTGAAGATTGGGATAAATTTAATCTGTTCCGTTATGTTTCTGAAGTTAAAGAGCCTACAGTTCGTGCTTATTCCATGGCTAACTATCCTGAAGAACACGGTATTATTATGTTGAACGTGCGTATTGCTACGCCACCACCTCGTAATCCTGATGTTCCTCCGGGAATTATGTCTTCTTATATTTGGTCATTAAAACCGGGTGATAAGGTGACAATTTCCGGTCCATTTGGTGAATTCTTTGCTAAAGAAACCGATGCAGAGATGATCTTTATAGGTGGTGGTGCAGGTATGGCTCCGATGCGCTCACATATTTTTGACCAATTAAGACGCCTAAATTCTAAACGCAAGATTAGTTTTTGGTATGGTGCTCGTTCTAAGCGAGAAATGTTCTATACAGAAGATTTTGATCAGCTAGCAGCTGAAAATGAAAATTTTACTTGGAATGTTGCACTTTCCGATGCAATGCCGGAAGATAATTGGGATGGATATACTGGATTCATTCATAATGTCTTGTATGAAAATTATCTAAAAGATCATCCAGCACCTGAAGATTGTGAATTCTACATGTGTGGACCACCCGTGATGAATGCGGCGGTCATCAAGATGTTAAAAGATCTCGGTGTCGAAGATGAAAATATCTTGCTGGATGATTTTGGTGGCTAATCAATTAATCTAGTTATGTTATCTAGTATTTAATAATGAATGCTAATATGCGAAGTAAGGCGAAATAACGTTTGTTTTTTCGCCTATATTTAAAGGGGAATCAGTTGTCTTGATTTTCCTAATTGTTTTTATTGCCAATAATTATTGATGAACAGATTTTGTTTGTTAATCGCTTAAATGTAGATTATCGGCGTTTATCATTGAAGCAGAGAAAATTATGCTGAACAAAAAAATGATCGCTCCTGTGTTGCTCTTTATGGCAACGTTGTTCTTATCTGCTTGTGGAGAGCCGGAACAGGCGAATCTTCAAGGTCAGACAATGGGAACTTACTATTCCATAAAATACATTGCTGACTCATCTTCCCCTGCTAAAGAGTCAATCCAAGCAGAGATTGATAAACGCTTAGAAGAAGTTAATGATCAGATGTCAACTTATCGCCCTGACTCTGAATTAAGTCGCTTTAACCAATTTAAGGAAGTAAATGTTCCTTTCCCTGTTTCAGCAGCAACAGCTAAAGTTGTAAAAGAAGCGATTAGAATTAATGAGTTAACAAATGGCGCAATGGATGTTACTGTTGGGCCTATGGTTAATTTGTGGGGATTCGGTCCAGAAGGTCGGGTCACTAAAGCGCCAGATCAAACTGAGTTAGATAAACGTCGTGCATGGATTGGCATCGATAAATTATCAGTTCAGGATAATAATTTAATTAAAACCATCCCTGAATTGTATGTTGATTTATCTTCTATTGCTAAAGGTTACGGCGTTGATGTCGTTGCTGAATATTTAGAATCTATTAATATCAATAACTATATGGTTGATATTGGTGGTGAAGTGAGAACCAAAGGCAAAAATGGTAAGGATGCACCTTGGCGAATTGCGATTGAGAAGCCAACAACGGATGGTGTAACTCAAACAGTTCAAGAGGTTATTTTACCGGGGGATATGTCTATCGCCACTTCGGGTGATTATCGTAACTATTTTGAACAAGATGGCGTACGTTTTTCTCATACTATAGATCCTAAAACAGGCATGCCGATTAAACATAACCTTGTTTCTATCACTGTGCTTTCACCAACTTGTATGAGTGCAGATGGTTTATCAACTGGACTAAATGTTCTTGGGCCGGTAGATGGTTTTGCACTTGCTGAAAAAATGGATATTCCTGTTTTTATGATAGTGAAGACAGAAAAAGGATTTGAAGAGCGCTATACTAAAGCATTCGAGCCGTTCTTACAGAAGAAACAGTAACGAGGAGGAGATAGCAGAATGTTAAATGTTTTTATCGCAGCTTTCGTTCTGTTCTTACTGGCATTCTTAGGTATGTCACTTGGTTACATTATTAAACGAAAAAGCATTCAAGGTAGCTGTGGTGGTTTGAGTAGCATTGGTGTTGAAAAGGTTTGTGATTGCCCAGAACCTTGTGATGCTCGCAAAAAACGCATGGCACGTGAAGAAGCACGCCAAAAAATATTGGATGAAAATCGTATTATCTAATTACTTGATTGCAAAATAGAAAATTAACCCTTGCTAGAATATCTCTATCAAGGGTTTTTTATTAATGCTTATTAATATGTCATTAATTCCTTAACTACTATTTTGAGTTTGATAATTGCACAATCAATAAAATGACTGTATATTTAATCAGTGTTTTATTGTTGATGGATATGCTGTGCGTAAAATAATTCATGTTGATATGGACTGCTTTTATGCGGCAATAGAAATGCGTGATAACCCAAGTTTGCGTAACATACCCATTGCTGTTGGGGGAAGTGCCGATCATCGTGGAGTGATTAGCACTGCAAATTATGAAGCTAGGCGTTATGGCGTACATAGCGCTATGTCAACGGCGATAGCGCTGAGGTTGTGTCCTACATTAAAAGTGATACCGGGACGAATGGCGCTTTACAAAGAGACCTCATTGCATATTCGACAAATTTTTTCGCGTTATACCGATTTAATTGAGCCGCTTTCCCTTGATGAAGCTTATTTAGATGTCAGTGACAGTGATGATCACCATGGCTCTGCAACATTAATTGCTCAGGCTATCCGCCAGCAAATTTTTAAGGAATTACAGCTTACGGCATCAGCTGGTGTTGCACCCATTAAATTTCTCGCCAAAATTGCATCGGATATGAATAAGCCCAATGGTCAGTATGTGATCACGCCCCAAAATATGGACGAATTTGTACGCACATTACCACTTAAAAAGATCCCCGGCGTAGGCAAAGTCACCGCTCAAAAACTCTTAGATATGGGATTAGCAACATGCTCTGATGTTCAACATTATGATGTCGTAAATCTGATTAAAAGTATGGGTAAATTTGGACAAATTTTATGGGAGCGCTGCCATGCTATTGATGAACGGCCGATTAATCCAGATAGATTACGCAAATCAGTCGGTGTCGAGCGCACACTTGTCCAAGATATTCATCATTGGGAAGATTGCATTCCTTTATTAGATAAATTATATGATGAACTTGAAGTTCGCCTGACTAAAATCTCGCCTAACCGACGAATTGCTCGGCAAGGCGTAAAAATTAAATTTGATGATTTTCAGCAAACAACACAGGAACACGTCTATCCTATCTTAGATAAACAAGATCTGGTTTCACTGGCGAAACAAGTTTGGAATAATCGCCGTGAAGGGCGTGGAGTTCGGTTGGTTGGATTACATGTCACATTACAAAACCCACAATTAGAACGCCAATTGCTATTAGAATTGTAATTTTACTCCGTTATTCATTTTTTTATCAATGAAGTACTTTTATTACACAATAATCTCAGGTTTAAGATGTAAACATAAGTCATTATGCTACTATTAAGGTGTCTCAAGCCTTATAAACCGGTTTATTTTGACTAGTTAAATTTTAGTGCCTGCCATCGTTTGGGATTAGCGTTAATAGCTCTTAAAATAGATAGCCATTATTTCCTACTATCTAGCTTTTTTTAGACCTTCAGGTTGAGTTTGTTGATATAAGAATTAATAGAATAGGAAAAATACAAATAATTAAGTGCCCTATAATCGCCTAAATTACGGAGTTATATGGGCACTTATTTTACTTCATACTTAAGATTAGCGAGCTTAAGCTCTATTTATTCTATTCCTTAACGGGAATCGCTTTTAAAACTGCCGTCAGTAATTTCCAATATTCACCAACGCTGGCAATATGCACTCTTTCATCTGGTGAATGGGCACCGCGTATCGTTGGTCCAATAGATACCATATCCATTTCTGGGTATGGTTTTTTGAATAGACCACATTCAAGACCGGCGTGGATGACCATAACTTTAGGTGTCTTACCAAATAATTTTTGGTAGGTTTCACTGACTAAGTGCATGACTGGTGAATTTGCATCGGGTTGCCATCCTGGATAGCTACCTTCAGCACGATATTTAGCTTTAGCAAGTTCACTAATTGATGTCAGCATATTGACGACATAATTTTTACCGCTGTCAATTAATGAACGCACGAGGAAGATAATTTCTGCTTTATCTTCTGTCATGGTCACAACACCTTCATTGAGCGATGTTTCAACCACACCAACTGCAACATCACTCATACGGATCACGCCATTTGGCGCTGCATTCAGGAAGCCAATAAAGCGTTTTTGGCAATCATCTGTCAGTGGTTTTAGTTGAGTTTTTGTTTCTTCTAACAATATAACAACTGTGGGTTCTACAACTGCCAATTCATTTTTCAATATATATTCATAGCTGGCAACGAGTGCTTTTAACTCACCAACACGTTGTGCAGGGATGGCGACAATTGCATGGCTTTCGCGTGGAATAGCATTGCGAACCGTACCACCACCAAATTCTAGTACTTTTAAACTTAAATCATCAGCATGACCCGCGATAAAGCGTGCAAGAAGCTTGTTAGCGTTACCTAGACCTAAATGAACATCACCACCAGAGTGACCGCCTTTTAAACCCTTCAGTGCTATTGTAAACGTTGTATAATCTTGTGGTAATGCTTCACGGGAAAGATCAAATGTTGCTGTAAAATCAACACCACCTGCACAACCCATGTAAATTTCGCCTTCTTCTTCTGAGTCAGTGTTGATCAGAATATCCGCTTGTAGCCAGTTTGGTTGTAAGCCAAATGCGCCATCCATTCCTGTTTCTTCTGTCATGGTTAGCAGCACTTCAAGTGGGCCATGTTCTACGGTTTCATCCGCTAATACAGCTAGAGCAGATGCCATACCAATGCCGTTATCAGCACCTAAAGTTGTTCCGTCGGCAGTGACCCATTCACCGTTAACATAAGGGCGAATTGGATCTTTCGTAAAATCATGTATGGTGTCATTATTTTTTTGTGGCACCATATCCAAGTGAGCTTGCAAAACAACCGCTTTACGATTTTCATAGCCTTTGCTTGCAGGTTTACGAATGAGAATATTACCAACTTGGTCGCGTTCTACATGAAAACCTTTTTGTTTAGACCATTCAATAATATGTGTTGCAAGAGCTTCTTCGTGGTAGGAAGGGTGAGGAATAGAGCAAATTTTGGCAAAAATATCCCATAATGGTTGTGGTGACAGTTTGGCTAATTCAGACACGCGAATCTCCTTAAACAGCTTTGATTTTAGCTAATTATTCTACTTGAATGGCATGATCCACATGATATAGAGATTTGAATCATACAATTGATAATATCAGCATACACTTTATTGCTATCAATAGTCAGTGTAAATGATATTAATTCAAGGAGATTGTCCATTTTTGCTGGTTTTTACCGCTGCGAATCACTATAATCTCGCGCAACCTTTTTTCCGCAAGACACATTTCTGTTTTTACGCATCAGCCGGGACCCAAATTTTATGAGCGAAAAATATGTCGTAACGTGGGATATGTTGCAAATACATGCCCGTAAACTCGCACAACGTTTATTACCTGTAGAACAATGGACAGGGATTATCGCCGTTAGCCGCGGAGGTTTAGTGCCTGGAGCACTTCTAGCTCGCGAATTAGGCATCCGTCATGTTGATACTGTTTGTATCTCAAGCTATGACCATGATAATCAGCGCGAACTTAATATTATTAAGCGTGCAGAAGGTGATGGCGAAGGCTTTATTGTTATTGATGACCTAGTTGATACAGGTGGTACTGCAAAAGCGATTCGCGAGATGTACCCTAAAGCCCATTTTGTGACGATTTTTGCTAAGCCAGAAGGTCGTCCATTAGTTGATGATTATGTCATTGATATCCCGCAAAATACGTGGATTGAACAACCTTGGGATATGGGTGTTGTTTTCATGAAGCCCTTGTGTGAACAAGATAAATAATGTGTGAACAAGATAAATAAGTTTCAAATAATATAAACTAGCGGGCATGGTTTATCCTCCACTAGAAGAACATTTTTATCTAATAAAATTCAATACAAAACGGTATGATAGAGGGAATGCATCAGCATTCCCTTTTTAGTTTTCGCCATCTTTTAAATTGCCAGTGATACGTGATATGCAATTTGGATTATTTGTTCAATAGTTAAGTTAACAAACAGGCTATCAGGATGACTCAACAAAATCTTTCCGAAAAACTGTTCAAACCAAAAATCAAGCAAGTTGAAACATCAACGTTGGTATCTTATCGCGACATGAGCTTTTCAATACTTAAAGATCATTCGGCTTTAAGTGGATCTCAGCACGCAGGCTGGTACCGAATGCTCAACAGACTTTGGTGGATTTGGCGAGGTATTGATGCAATAGAAATTGGTGAAGTTTTGAGTCGGATTGCGGCAATAAATGCAGCACGTAGTAATCCTAATTGGCTTGATACCGTGATTGGTAATATGCGGGGTAATTGGTGTTTTGAATGGTCAAACCAAGCCATGCTCTGGCAACAAAAAGCGTTAAGATTTGAGAATGGTAAAGATGCTAGCCAAGCGTGGTTACATTCAGCAAATTTATATAGCATTGCGGCTTATCCATTTATTAAAGGTGATGAGCTGGCTGATCAAGCTGTGTTACTTGCTTGTAAAGCGTATGATAATGCGGCTCAATTTTCTTTATATAAGCTAAAAAAGCTCTCATTTAAAGTTGATGGTAATAAAGAAGTTTGTGGTTTCCTTCATATTCCTGCAACTGGGCAAGGGCCATTTCCAACAGTAATGATTTGCGGAACATTAGATAGCTTGCAAATTGATTATTGCCAATTCTTTCGCCGTTATCTTGAACCACTTGGTATTGCGATGCTAACACTCGATATGCCTTCAATTGGCTATTCGATTAAATTCAAATTGACTCAAGAAACCAGCGCATTGCATGAACAAGTCGTTCGTCAGTTGGAGACAATTGCTTGGATTGATCATACACGATTTGGCATTATGGGGCTGAAGTTTGGCGCTAATATAGCATTAAGGTTAGCTTATATGTGCCCAGACAGAATAAAAGGCGTTGCTGTTCTAGGTCCTATTGTTCATGGTGTGTTACATGAAGAGAAATATCAGCAAGATATTCCTAAAATGGAAATTGATATTTTTGCGAGCCGTTTAGGTATTTATTATGTCGATGGTGCAGCATTACGCCATGAATTAAGTTGTTATTCTTTAAAAAATCAAGGTCTTCTAGGCCGTAGAACAAATGTGCCAATGATGTCTGTTTATTGGAAAAAAGATATTTATAGTCCGAAAAGTGAGTCAGATCTTATCAGGCGATCATCAATAGATGGCGATGTATTGGAGTTACCCGCTACGCCTGTTTATAAGAATCTTTTAAAAGGATTAAATGAAGTCACTTTGTGGCTAAAAAGTAAAATACTTTAATTTTATTGAATGACTTGCTTATTTTTCAGCATTTGTTAAAAAGGTTCTTCCCAAAATGGAGATCCTTTATGACGTTACAATCTGATTATTTTAATGGAAAATATATAAAGAGGTTCGCGGCATTGGGACCTTATTTAAGAGAAAAACAGTGTGTGAACGGTGGGTATTTTTTTGATAGCTTAACCGTATGTATTAATGCTAATGTAGTGCCAGAAAAACGTGAATTTTGGGGCTGGTGGATGACATTATCTCCAAAAGATAAAGGTTTCGAATATTCATATTATTTGGGAATGTATGATAGCAAGGGGGTTTGGCAGTCGAAATTCTCGAATGATAAAACGGTTATGGAATTAATCGAAAAAAACCTTACCTCCTTTCATCAATCTCTTTCCAAACAACTTTGTGAACTTGAACTCGCTTGCGTTCCATCGTCAAAAATGGCCGAATTTAAATGGCAATTAAGCAAATAAAATTGTTTTAAATTAATTTTTATTTAATTTTGCGTTATGCCTGTTGGCATAACGCGCTCCAACTGATAAAAATGGTACCTATTTTGTTAATCCAAATGGCAGAAAAATGATGAAAAATAGCCAAACACTGGTTGTTAAGCTTGGAACTAGTGTATTGACAGGGGGTTCCCGCCAATTAAATCAAGCACATATTGTTGAATTAGTTAGACAATGTGCACAGCAATATGAAAAAGGGCATCGTATAATTATTGTCACATCGGGCGCAATTGCTGCTGGGCGTGAACATTTAAACTATCCTGAACTTCCCGCAACGATAGCTTCTAAACAGTTACTTGCCGCTGTAGGTCAAAGCCGCTTAATCCAATTATGGGAACGTCTGTTTTCTATTTATGGGATTCATATTGGGCAAATGCTATTAACCCGAGCAGACCTTGAAGACCGCGAACGTTTTTTAAATGCGCGTGATACTTTACAAGCATTATTAGATAACGGAATTGTACCTGTCATTAATGAAAATGATGCAGTTGCAACCGCAGAAATTAAAGTTGGTGATAATGACAACTTATCCGCTTTGGCCGCTATTTTAGGTGATGCAGATAAACTGTTACTCCTGACTGATATTGAAGGCTTATATGATGCTGATCCGCGCAGTAACCCAGAGGCTAAATTAATTCCCGAAGTTTATGGTATTAATGATGAGCTACGCGAAATGGCTGGCGGAAGTGTGACAGGGCTTGGCACTGGTGGCATGGCGACTAAATTGCAAGCCGCTGATGTTGCTGGGCGAGCAGGAATTGATGTTATTATTGCCGCGGGTAATAAGCCTGACGTGATTAATGCCGTAATTGAAGATATTCCTGTAGGCACGCGTTTTTATGGTCAAAAAAATCCAATGGAAAATCGTAAACGTTGGATTTTTGGTGCACCTGCCGCAGGCGATATTTACATTGATGATGGTGCCCAGCTTGCGATTGTAGAAAAAGGAAGTTCATTATTGCCTAAAGGGATCAAAAAGATCGAAGGTGATTTCTCCCGTGGTGCGGTGATCCGCATACGAAATATGGCAGGTAAAGACCTTGCTCACGGCGTCAGTCACTACAATAGTGATGCACTAAGAATGATTGCAGGGCATCATTCACAAGAAATCAGCCAAATTCTTGGCTATGAACATGGCTCTGTTGCAGTCCATCGTGATGATATGATAGTGGGTTAATTATGTTAGAAAAAATGGGAAAAGCGGCTCGAGAAGCCTCATGGCAATTAGCTCAATTAAGTACTAAACAAAAAAATGCAGCTTTAGAGCAAATCGCTGATTTATTAGAACAAGATAGTGCCGAAATTCTTGAAGCTAATGAGCTTGATTTAGTTAAGGCCCGTCAAAGTGATATGAGTGCGGCGCTACAAGATCGCTTATTATTGACCCCAGAGCGTTTAAAGAATATTGCTGATGATGTGAGAAAAGTGTGCCAATTAGCCGATCCCGTTGGACAAGTTATTGATGGTGGGGTGTTAGATAATGGTTTGAATCTACAGCGCAGACGTGTTCCGCTCGGGGTAGTCGGTGTCATTTATGAAGCACGCCCTAATGTTACTGTTGATGTTGCTGCTTTATGCTTAAAAACTGGAAATGCCGCTATTTTGCGTGGTGGTAAAGAGACACATAATACTAATCTTGCAGTCACTAAAGTGATCAAAAAAGCATTAAAAAATAGCGGAATATCCGCAGATGCAATACAAGCGATTAATAACCCAGATCGTGAATTAGTCACGCAACTATTAAAACTGGATCGTTATGTCGATATGCTAATCCCACGCGGTGGGGCGGGGTTACACAAATTATGTAGAGAACAATCAACAATTCCTGTTATCACGGGGGGAATTGGTGTTTGTCATACTTTCGTTGATGAATCTGTCGATTTTAATAAAGCCATCAATGTGCTAATTAATGCAAAAGTTCAGCGTCCAAGTGCTTGTAATTCACTAGAAACTGTTCTCGTTCATCAAAAAATTGCTGCTGATTTTTTACCTTTGTTGAGCCAAAAAATGGCTGAACAAAAAGTCACTTTACATGCAAGTGAACAAGCTATGCCTTATTTGCAGAAAGGCCCAGCTCAGGTTGTTGAAGTGACACCTGAAAATTTGGTCAACGAGTGGTTATCTCTTGATTTGAATGTAGAGATCGTTTCGGGGATTGATGCTGCAATTGACCATATTCGTACTTACGGTACAGCACATTCTGATGCAATATTAACAGAATCTATCAGTCAAGCTGATTACTTTGTTCAACGTGTTGATTCCGCAGCAGTCTATGTCAATGCAAGCACACGTTTTACAGATGGTGGCCAGTTTGGTCTAGGCGCTGAAGTTGCTGTAAGTACTCAAAAATTACATTCTCGCGGTCCTATGGGATTAGATGCCTTAACCACATATAAATGGATTGGCTATGGCAACTTTCTTAATAGAGCTTAAGTGATATATTATCATTTGTGGTGATATATAGATTTTTTAATAAAATAAATCAATAAATTGATTTTTTACGTTTTTATAACCTCGGATAACTATTGGCAAGTCGTGAATATTTATTGATGGTCTGAGCCACACGATCGTGTGGTTTTTGTTTACTGTTTTAGTATGAGCAAGGCAATTGATAACACGTACTTATATAGCTAATAATCATAATGATAGGGTGAATATAGATGTTTTACATTATAGGTCCAAGAGGTGCAGGGAAAACGACCATCGGCAAGAAATTAGCAGAGCACAAAGAGTATAATTTCGTCGATACAGATAAACTTATTGTTGAACGTGCAGGTAAAACCATAGCGCAAATTGTTGAGCAACATGGCTGGGAATATTTTCGTCAATTAGAAAGTGATGTGTTGGAATCACTCTTACAACCTAATCTGATTATTTCTACTGGTGGCGGGATTATTCTTTCTGAAGAAAACCAGCGTGTCATGCGTAACAATGGGACTGTCATCTATTTAAGTACTAGCCCGCAAGTTTTAGCGCAAAGGCTTGCAGCAGAGCCTCAAAATGATCAACGCCCTAGTCTGACGGGCAAATCTATGTTGGAAGAAATAGAAGAAGTTATGTCATATAGAGAGCCACTTTATCGTGCTGCGGCTCATCACGTGGTGGATGCAGGGCTCCCTGTTGAAACAATTATTGAGCAACTATCAAATTTAACTTAAATAAGTGATTTTTGCTGGCTATTTCAGAATAAAGCCACTTAATTTGATTGTGGTTTTAGCTGCATAATTATCAATTCGAATGATAAAGGCAAAATATAGGGAATCATTATGTTAGCAAAGGTTGTTAAGGCAATACTGCGTTTTTTATTTCGGGTGCGAGTTGTTGGTGATACAGATGAGTTATATCAAGACAAATGTCTCATTACACCTAATCATGTTTCATTTCTTGATGGTGTATTAGTTGCCCTATTTTTACCTGTAAAACCCATATTTGCTGTTTATTCAACCGTTGCTACACCAAGAATCATCAAATTATTAAAGCCCTATGCAGATATTATTCCGTTAGATCCCGCTAATCCTCTTGGCATCCGTCATTTAGTTAAAGAAGTTGAAAAAGGTCGTCCGATTGTTATTTTCCCAGAAGGCCGCATCTCTGTTCATGGCTCTTTGATGAAAATTTATGATGGTGCAGCTTTTGTTGCTGCAAAGTCGCAAGCTAAAGTTGTTCCAATCCGCATTGAAGGGGCCGAAAGAAGTCATTTTGGCCGTTTGAAAGGGATCGCACCACTGAAATGGTTCCCGCGAATTACGCTACATATTTTGCCTGCTGAAACTATTCCTATGCCGGAAGCTCCTCGTGCGATTGAGCGCCGCCAGTTAGCGGGAATAAATTTATACAATATTATGAAATCAGCGCGTATGGCTTCTCAGCCCAAAGTAACTTTGGTTGAAGAATTTATTTATAGCGTCAAACGTTTTGGTCGAAAATCACCTTGTATTGAAGATATCAATTTTAAATTAGACAGCTATCAAGGCTTTTTAAAGAAAGTATTAGGTGTTGGGCGTATTATTGAACGTTATACCCATGAAAATGAACGAGTTGGTTTATTGCTTCCAAATACAACGGTGACTGCCGCTGCTATTTTTGGCGCTATGATGCGCGGTCGTATTCCGGCAATGCTTAACTATACCGCTGGTAGTCATGGTATTAGCAATGCGTTAAAAGCTTCTCAAACGAAAGTGATTTTTACCTCACGTCAATTTTTAGAAAAAGGGCGTTTAACACACATTCCTGAGCAGGTTACTGAAGCAAATTGGATTTACCTCGAAGATTTAAAAGATACCGTCACTTGGCAAGATAAGTTATGGATAGTCAAACATTTATTTAATCCAACCAAAGCTATTGTGCCGCGTAAACCAGAAGATGAAGCCATCGTATTATTTACATCGGGTTCAGAAGGAACACCTAAAGGTGTCGCGCATAGCCATGCAAGTATTATGGCGAATGTGGAACAAATTAAAACCATAGCGGACTTTACGCCACGCGACCGTTTTATGTCATCGTTACCGCTATTTCATGCATTTGGTCTGACTGTAGGTCTATTTATTCCTGTTTTTTCGGGGAGCCAAGTATTTCTCTATCCAAGTCCATTACATTATCGCGTTATTCCTGAATTGGTCTATGACAAAAATTGTACCGTTTTATTTGGTACATCAACATTTTTAGCGAATTATGCCCGTTTTGCTCATCAATATGATTTTGCCCGTTTGCGTTATGTTGTTGCTGGTGCAGAAAAATTAACAGATAGCACGAAAAAACTGTGGTTTGATAAATTTGGTATTCGTATTCTGGAAGGCTATGGTGTGACTGAATGTGCACCAATTGTCTCAATTAATGTACCAATGGCGGCGAAAGAAGGTACTGTTGGGCAGATCTTGCCAAAAATGGAAGCGCGTATTATTCCTATTTCAGGTATTGAAAAAGGCGGTAAGTTACAACTTAAAGGTCCTAATATTATGAAAGGGTATTTGCGAGTTGAAGCGCCAGGGATACTGGAAAAACCCGCTGCTGAAAACTTACAAGGTGAACTTGAAGAGGGCTGGTATGATACGGGTGACATTGTTGAATTGGATGAATTAAATTTTTGCACAATTAAAGGCCGAGTAAAGCGCTTTGCAAAATTAGCCGGTGAAATGGTGTCATTAGAAAGTATTGAGCAAATGGTGTCTAGTATTTCACCAAATGCGCAACATGCTGTTGTGACCAAACCTGACAGTAGTAAAGGTGAGGCATTAGTGCTATTTACAACAGATAAAGCCCTAGATAGAAGCGCGCTTTCTTCTGCTGCGAAAAGTAAAGGTTTAACCGAACTCGCTGTTCCACGAGATATTCGTTTTATTAAAGAGTTACCTGTATTAGGCAGCGGTAAAATTGATGTTGCAACCTTAAAGAAATTGGCGATAGAGGACTAAAATCATGCAAAATACCGATGTGCCATTAATGAGCCGAGGTATGAAAGCGGTACTCACATCGCAGTTTCTTTCTGCATTTGCTGATAATGCTTTGTTATTTGCTATTTTAGCGCAGCTTAAGGCTGAATTTTATCCGGAATGGAGCCATCCAATCCTGCAAATGGTATTTGTGTTTACCTACATTGTATTGGCGCCTTTTGTCGGGCAAATAGCAGATAGGTTCTCTAAAGGCCGCGTTATGTTATTTTCTAACCTATTCAAATTTATTGGTGCGTTAGGGATATGTTTAAGCGTAAATCCATTTATTTGTTATGGCTTAGTTGGTATTGGTGCGGCCGCTTATTCACCCGCAAAATACGGCATTTTAGGTGAATTAACGGGCGGTAATAATCTGGTTAAAGCTAACGGGATTATGGAAGCATCAACGATTGCGGCAATTTTGATTGGTTCCGTTATGGGGGGCATTTTATCTGATATTCACCTGTTATTAGCGCTCGTGACTTGTGCTGTATTGTACGCATTAGCTGTTGTGGCTAACTTTTATATTCCGCATTTAGCAGCTGCTCGTCCTGGAACGGGATGGAATATTAAAAAATTACTGACTGATTTTGGTAAAGCTTGTCATACATTATGGCTAAATCAAGAAAGTCGCTTTTCTTTAGTGGGAACGAGTTTATTTTGGGGGGCGGGTGTAACACTACGCTTTTTATTAGTTGCTTGGGTTCCTGTCGCTTTAGGCTTACAAGATAATGCCACTCCAACTTACCTAAATGCAGCTGTTGCCGTTGGTATTGTGATTGGTGCGGGTGTTGCTGCTAAATTTATTACACTAAAAACAGTTTCTCGTTGTATTCCAGCAGGTATTGTTATTGGGGTGATGGTTATCTTCCTTGCACTACAAACTAGCATTATTCCTTCGTATATTATTTTGGCTATATTGGGGATATTTGGTGGATTATTTGTTGTGCCGCTAAATGCATTACTTCAAGAAAAAGGAAAAGAAACCGTTGGGGCGGGTAATGCTATTGCTGTTCAAAACTTAGGTGAAAATAGTGCCATGCTTATCATGCTCGGGCTATATTCTCTTGCTATGAAAGTTGGATTATCTGTCATCAGCGTAGGTATTGGTTTCGGTTCAGTCTTTGCGATTGCGATTGCAGGATTATGGGTTTGGGATCGCGCACGCAAAAAACATTAATGTTAAGGGAAACAATCAAATGAATAATGAGAGCCACCTCGAAACATTAAGTATTCAGCTTGGCCAATATTTAAAGCAGCAAGGTAAAACTATCACCTGTGCAGAATCATGCACAGGTGGATGGATTGCAAAAGTATTGACGGATATAGCGGGTAGTTCAGATTATTTTCATCGGGGTTTTGTCACTTATAGTAATGAAGCAAAACATCAAATGGTTGGTGTGTCAGAAGAGGCTTTACAGCAATTTGGTGCAGTGAGTCAGCAGGTTGTTGCTGAAATGGCGCTTGGCGCATTAAATGAAGCTGATGCAGATTTTGCTATTTCTGTCAGTGGAATCGCGGGGCCCGGTGGCGGGAGCGCTGAAAAACCGGTTGGAACTGTATGGTTTGGTTTTGCATATAAATCACCAGTAGGCCAGCCCGATGTGATGACAAAACAGTGTGTGTTTCAAGGTGACAGAAATTTAGTTCGTTTTCAATCAACAAGTTATGCTCTTGAAACGCTTTTACAAATCATAAATGAAAAATCCGCTTGATACTGTATGATTATACAGTATAATTGCTTTTAATAATCCGAATTCAATCGTTCAATTCGCAGTGGGAAAAGCATTGCATTAATGGGAGTGAACATGGCTATTGATGAAAACAAACAAAAAGCCTTAGCAGCAGCGTTAGGGCAAATTGAAAAACAATTTGGTAAAGGCTCCATTATGCGTCTGGGCGAAGACCGTTCGATGGATGTTGAAACAATTTCAACCGGCTCTTTATCTCTTGATGTTGCTTTAGGTGCTGGTGGCTTGCCATTAGGTCGTATTGTTGAAATATATGGACCAGAATCATCAGGTAAAACAACACTAACATTACAAGTTATTGCAGCAGCTCAACGTAGCGGTAAAACGTGTGCCTTTATTGATGCGGAACATGCTTTAGATCCCATCTATGCGAAAAAACTTGGCGTTGATATTGATAATTTATTGTGTTCTCAGCCTGATACAGGTGAACAAGCATTAGAAATTTGTGATGCTTTAACGCGCTCTGGTGCTGTTGACGTTATTATTGTGGACTCTGTTGCAGCTTTGACACCAAAAGCAGAAATTGAAGGTGAAATTGGTGATTCTCATATGGGCTTAGCGGCGCGTATGATGAGCCAAGCAATGCGTAAGCTCGCGGGTAACCTAAAAACTTCAAATACCTTACTGATCTTTATTAACCAAATTCGTATGAAAATTGGGGTGATGTTTGGTAACCCAGAAACCACTACTGGTGGTAATGCGTTAAAATTCTATGCTTCTGTCCGATTAGATATTCGCCGTATTGGTGCGGTCAAAAATGGTGACGAAGTGGTTGGTAGCGAAACGCGCGTAAAAGTTGTTAAAAATAAGGTTGCAGCGCCATTCAAACAAGCTGAATTCCAAATTCTATATGGCGAAGGTATCAACACTTATGGTGAACTTATTGACCTAGGTGTTAAGCATAAGCTGATTGAAAAAGCGGGTGCTTGGTATAGCTATAATGGCGATAAGATTGGTCAAGGTAAAGCAAATTCAACAACTTATCTAAAAGAACATCCAGCAATTGCAGATGAAATTGATAAGAAATTACGTGAAATGTTGCTAAATCATACTGGTGAGTTCAGCAGTGCGGCTACTGATTTCATTGAAGATTCAGAAGAGCAAGCACCTGAAGAATTTTAATCCAATTTTATTTATTAGCTAAATAAATTGACTAAAAACGCCACTCTATAATGAGTGGCGTTTTTTTGCTTTTCATTTGCGGTATAATGATCAAGTACTTTGCTTTTCTATGGAAAAATAGTGTACAGCAAGGTATAAACATACTTTCAGAAAATATGAAGACGCTTTACAATGAAAGCCATGAATAGGTATACCTAGATTTTACTTCTATACAAAGAGACTTTATCTTATCAGTCACTTTTTAATCGGAGAGTTGATTAGAGGTGATGTTATATACCATCTCAACAATTCGTAATTCAGTTTCCAGCTTGATATCGGGATAAATATGAGTAAAAGCACCGCTGAGATCCGTCAAGCGTTTCTCGACTTTTTTCATACAAAAGGTCATCAGGTGGTAAATAGCAGCTCGCTAGTACCAAATAATGACCCAACTTTATTGTTCACTAACGCAGGGATGAACCAGTTCAAAGATGTTTTTCTTGGACTGGATAAAAGAGCATATTCCCGAGCGACAACTGCACAAAGATGTGTGCGGGCAGGTGGTAAACATAACGATTTAGAAAATGTAGGCTATACAGCTCGCCATCACACATTTTTTGAAATGCTCGGTAATTTCAGTTTTGGTGATTACTTTAAGCATGATGCTATTAATTTTGCTTGGGAATTACTGACAGGCAAAGAGTGGTTCAATTTACCGAAAGAAAAATTGTGGGTTACCGTCTATGAGACTGATGATGAAGCCTATGAAATTTGGAATAAAGAAATTGGTATTCCGGTAGAGCGCATCATTCGTATTGGTGATAATAAAGGCGCACCTTTTGCATCTGATAATTTCTGGCAGATGGGAGACACTGGTCCTTGTGGTCCTTGCACAGAAATTTTTTATGATCATGGTGATCATATTTGGGGTGGACCTCCAGGAAGCCCTGAAGAAGATGGTGATCGTTATATTGAAATTTGGAATATCGTTTTCATGCAGTTTAATCGCCAATCTGATGGCCGCATGGAACCTTTACCTAAGCCTTCTGTTGATACAGGTATGGGGCTGGAGCGTATCGCGGCTGTTTTACAGCATGTAAATTCCAACTATGATATTGATATTTTCCGCGATCTCATTGCCGCCGCTGCCGCCGTTACTGGCGCTACAGATTTATCAAATAAATCACTTCGCGTTATTGCTGACCATATTCGTTCATGTGCGTTCCTAGTGAGTGATGGCGTTATTCCATCCAATGAAGGACGTGGTTACGTTTTACGTCGTATTATTCGCCGAGCTGTCCGTCATGGTTACATGCTGGGTGCTAAGGATACATTTTTCTACAAACTCGTTGCGCCACTGATTAAAGTCATGGGCCCTGCGGCGGATGAATTACAGCGCCAGCAAGCAACAGTAGAAAAAGTTTTACAAACAGAAGAAGAACAATTCGCTCGTACATTAGAGCGTGGACTTCAACTATTAGATGAAGAGCTAGCTTCACTAAAAGGAGACACACTTGAAGGTGAAACGGCATTCCGTTTGTATGATACTTATGGTTTCCCTATTGATTTGACCGCAGATGTTTGCCGTGAACGCAATATCAAAGTTGATGAAGAAGGCTTTGAGCGTGCAATGGAAGATCAACGCCGTCGTGCGAGAGAATCGAGTGGCTTTGGTGCTGATTACAACTCATTGATTAAAGTTGAAAAACGTAGCGAATTTTCTGGCTATACTGATAATGAACAGTTAGCCACTATCACTGCGATTTATAAAGATGGTCAACCTATTGATTCATTAAAAACGGGTGAAGAAGGACTTGTCATCCTTGATAAAACAGCATTCTATGCTGAATCAGGTGGTCAAGTCGGTGATATCGGTACTTTACAAAATGAAAGTGGCAATTTTGTTGTCACGGATACCCAAAAATATGGTCAAGCGATTGGGCATATTGGTAAGGTCGAGTCCGGTATTTTAGTTGTTAATCATCGTATTGATGCCAAAATTAATGCAGAAAGGCGCGATGCTATTCGCCTAAATCACTCGGCAACTCATCTATTGCATGCTGCATTACGTCAAGTTCTGGGTACGCATGTTTCACAAAAAGGTTCTTTAGTTAACGATAAATATCTCCGTTTTGACTTCTCTCATTTTCAAGCGATGACACCAGCTCAACTGCGTGAAGTTGAAGATATTGTTAATGCTCAAATCCGCAATAATACGCCAATTGAAACTGAATTGATGGATTTAGAAGATGCGAAAGCCAAAGGTGCTATGGCGCTATTTGGTGAAAAATATGAAGAGCATGTTCGTGTCCTGAGTATGGGCGATTTCTCTATTGAACTATGCGGTGGTACTCATGCTAGCCGCACGGGCGATATTGGACTATTCCGTATTTTAAGTGAATCTGGTACAGCGGCGGGTGTTCGTCGTATTGAAGCGACAACAGGTGAGGGTGCTCTTGAAAATGTGCATAGCCAATCTGATCAACTAAATGCTATTGCGCATTTATTGAAAGGAGATATGGCAAGCCTTGTTGAAAAAGTAAAAGCTTCATTGGAGAAATCTCGCCAATTAGAAAAAGAAATTTTGCAGCTAAAAGATCAACAAGCATCTCAAGAAAGTGCTTCATTGAGCAATCAAGCTAAAGATATCAATGGGATAAAATTACTGGTTAGCCAACTTGGTGATACTGAACCTAAGTTGTTAAGAACTATGGTTGATGACCTTAAAAATCAGCTGAAGTCAGCTATTATCGTGCTTTCAACAACAAGTGGTGATAAAGTCAGTATAATTGTTGGTGTAACTAATGATTTGACTGCTAAAATAAAAGCGGGTGATTTAATATCTTATGTCGCACAGCAAGTGGGTGGAAAAGGTGGTGGTCGTCCTGATATGGCCCAAGCCGGTGGTACTGATGTCAGTGCTGTTCCAGCTGCTATGGCAAGTGTAGAAGAGTGGGTAAGCTCACGTCTATAAGCACTTCCCAAAGTTGCCTCATATAAAGTGAGGCGACTTTGTCTGTTGCAACATTGTTAATATGTGATGGGTAGTGTTATATTTTGTGAGTATATAATTAAAGTGACTTGCCTTGATGGCATCAATGCTTTAGGTGTATATCATTGCTTTACGTTTTCACGGTGTGTGATGGACAATAGCGCGGGAAACCTAAAGACCCGACTCTTTTAATAATTCAAGGAGCAAAGAATGCTTATTCTGACTCGTCGAGTTGGTGAAACACTTATGATAGGCGATGAGGTAACAGTGACTGTGCTGGGAGTGAAAGGCAACCAAGTTCGTATTGGTGTTAATGCTCCAAAAGAAGTTTCTGTTCACCGTGAAGAGATTTATCAACGGATCCAGGCCGAAAAGACTCAACCAGACAACCAATAATATAATAACGAATAAGCGTCCAGAAATTGATCCACACAGCAAAGATGGGCGCTTGTCTTTCATTTCTTAGTTTAATTCCAATTTTTTTCTTTCCCCTTGATTGCCACTTTATTTCTAAAATCATTTTATTCATCTAAAATAACTATAAATTGCTAAATGAAAATTGAATTTAGTGATGAAAAATCATCATTGATGACAATTTTCAAAGATTAAAAATAACCAATTTAACTAGCGATTTATTAAAAATTAGATGATAAACTAGTCATCTTGTTTGTGAAATGTGCAAACAGTCATTAGAAAGCAAAAAGTTTGGAAAAATTGTTTGACTTCTAAGACTAGGAAAGTAATATGTGCGCCACACAGAGACGAGATGTTGAAAAACAAATCGTGTGTAACTAAAAACGGTGAGGTGGCCGAGAGGCTGAAGGCGCTCCCCTGCTAAGGGAGTATGCGGTCAAAAGCTGCATCGAGGGTTCGAATCCCTCCCTCACCGCCATTTTAGATTGCTGCATCCGTAGCTCAGCTGGATAGAGTACTCGGCTACGAACCGAGCGGTCGGAGGTTCGAATCCTCCCGGATGCACCATATTTTAACCCTATGAGTAAATCTGATGGGGTTTATTTTGGTTTTTTAGTAACCAAAAATTAAGCAGTAATCGTAATTAAGCACTAACTAATCAGTAATTTTGTTATGCATCCGTAGCTCAGCTGGATAGAGTACTCGGCTACGAACCGAGCGGTCGGAGGTTCGAATCCTCCCGGATGCACCATCTATTAGTTATCCTTTAATTCAAACGACTCTTCATTGTTTAGTTATAAATATATAACGTTATAACTAAGTCGTCATTACCTGCTAATTATCGAATTTAAGTTTTTAAATGCTTTATGCATCCGTAGCTCAGCTGGATAGAGTACTCGGCTACGAACCGAGCGGTCGGAGGTTCGAATCCTCCCGGATGCACCATTCTTATGAAGAAGCCCCTCTATTGAGGGGCTTTTTTGTATCTGCAATCTCTGCGGTGCAGAGGCTTTTCTAATAACTTCACAGATAAACCACACATCTAGACAGCGACAATTTCCTCTAATTACGCTAAAGTAATCTCCTTACTAAAATAAAATGACAACACAGGCGGGAGGTCGACTTGATCCCGGACGTATCTAAAGCGCTTTCATGGTTAGAGGCGCACCCAGAGGCACTAAAAGGTATCCAGCGCGGTATCGAACGTGAAACACTACGTGTCACTCCGAATGGTTCTATTGCAGAAACTTTACATCCGGAAGAACTGGGGAAAGCATTAACACATAAATGGATCACGACAGATTTTGCTGAAGCTTTACTGGAGTTTATTACCCCGGTAGATAAAAGTATTAGTCATAACTTAGCTTTTCTTCGCGATTTGCATCGCTATACTGCGCGCCATCTTCATAATGAAAGAATGTGGCCACTTAGCATGCCTTGTTTTATCGAAAACGAGGATAAAATCACACTGGCGCAGTATGGTGAATCAAATATTGGCCGCTTTAAAAATTTGTATCGAGAAGGCTTGAAAAGCCGTTATGGCGCTTTAATGCAAACTATTGCTGGCGTTCATTATAATTTCTCGTTACCCATTGAGTTTTGGCAAGCTTGGGCTGGCGTAGAAGATGCGCAAAGTGGCAAAGAAAAAATTTCTGAAGGTTACTTAAGGCTCATCAGAAATTATTATCGTTTTGGTTGGGTAATTCCTTATCTATTCGGTGCATCGCCTGCTATTTGCGGTTCTTTCCTTAAAGATAGAGATACGAAATTAACCTTCGACAAAACGAAAAATGGCACTTATTACTTACCTTATGCAACATCGCTGAGAATGAGTGATTTGGGCTATACTAATAAGTCTCAGAGCGATTTAAACATTACATTTAATGATTTAGATAGTTATGTTGCAGGTTTGAAAAGAGCTATTCATAAGCCTTCTGAAGAGTTTGCTGAACTGGGTGTGAAAAAAGACGGCAAATACATTCAGCTCAACACAAATGTTTTGCAGATAGAAAATGAGCTTTATGCTCCAATTCGCCCTAAACGTGTACCTAAAGGGGATGAATCACCTTCTGATGCATTATTGCGTGGTGGTATTGAGTATATTGAGGTGAGAGCTTTAGATATTAATCCATTTAGTGCTATTGGTGTTGATGAAACTCAAACGCGTTTTCTCGATCTCTTTTTGATCTGGTGTGTATTAGCTGATGCTCCAGAAATGAGTTCTCAAGAATTAGACTGTAGCCGCCAGAATTGGAATCGCGTTATTCTGGAAGGGCGTAAACCAGGGCAGGTGATTGGTTTTGGTTGTGGTAGCGAAACGAAGCCATTAGTTGAAGTTGGTCAAACTCTCTTTCAAGATTTGATCCGCGTGGCTGAAGTACTTGATACTTGCTGTGATGCAAAATATCAAGATGTTTGTCACCAATTTGTCTCTATGTTTGAAGATCCAACCCTGACTTACTCTGCATTAGTTATGGACAAAATGGTGGAGAAAGGCATTGGTGGTTATGGTTTAGAACTTGCCGATAAATATTATCAGCAATTGATTCATGAACCTTATGAAGTCATCACTGAAGCACAATTTGAAGCCGCCCGCATAGCTTCTCTAGAAAAACAAGCTATGATTGAAGAGGAAGATGCGGAAAGTTTTGAAGATTATTTGCATAAGCACGCAGGGTGATAAAAGAAAATGGCCACACAGTGGTGGCCAAATAAAAAATCTCTTAGAGAATTAGGGATGATAACAATTTGCGCGTCTTTCAATAAGTAAGACTAGTTAATTTAAAAATAGTTTCATTTTTTTATAAAAGTTGTTTTTTCAGGAGGTCAAGAAATGCCGTTATTGGACAGTTTTACTGTGGATCATACGCGTATGGCTGCACCTGCCGTTCGTGTGGCAAAAACCATGAATACGCCGAGCGGGGATACTATTACAGTATTCGATTTACGCTTTACAGTTCCTAATAAAGAAATTATGTCAGAAAAAGGTACGCATACTCTAGAGCATTTATTTGCTGGATTTATGCGTGACCATTTAAATGGCAATGGCGTTGAGATCATTGATATCTCTCCAATGGGTTGCCGTACAGGTTTCTACATGAGCTTGATTGGTGAGCCAGATGAGCAACGCGTGGCAAGTGCTTGGAAAGCAGCAATGCAAGATGTATTGAAAGTTAAGGATCAAAATAAGATACCTGAGCTCAATATCTATCAATGTGGTACTTGCAAAATGCATTCACTTGAAGAAGCCCAAGAAATTGCACGTAAAGTAGTGGCAGCTGAGATCCTCATTAATAAAAACGATGAGCTTGCATTGCCAGCTGAAAAACTAACTGAGCTACACATTTAGTCGTTAGTTAATGCTTTATGTTATAAATTAGTACGGGTTATATAAAGAGAGGCCGCATCTTTTAAGTCAATTAAGATGCGGTTTTTTTATGAGCTAAAAATGTGTTGGGGTACTATTCTCTTTATGTAAGGGGATAATTTTAACTTGCTTGATGATATTGTCGCTTATAGAAAGCACTTCAACCAAATAGTTTGAAATAGTGAGCTGTTCGCCTTCCTTAGGGATATCACCAATCGCTTCCAATACCATGCCATTGACTGTTCTAGGTCCATCAATAGGAAGATGCCAATCAAACGCTTTATTGAGATCTCGAATATTAGCGGTTCCATCAACCAGAACACTGCCATCACTTTGAGGAAGAACTTCTTCTGTTAATGAAGGTGACATTGATGTTGTAAAATCACCGACAATTTCCTCCAAAATATCTTCTACAGTAATAAGTCCTTGAATTTCACCATATTCATCAACAATAAGGCCAATTTTTTCTTTATTGTGTTGAAAATTGATTAACTGAACACTTAATGGTGTGCTATTTGGAATAAAATAAATATTGTCTGCGGCTTTAATTAAATTCTGTTTATTGAACTCATTTTTTTCCATCATCATGCGGTAGGCTTCACGCACTCGTAAAATACCAATTGCATCATCCAGAGAATCCCGATATAGCACGATACGGCCATGGGGTGAGTGGGTAAGCTGCCTAATAACAGATTTCCAATCATCATTGACATCAATGCCAAAAATTTCATTTCTGGGCAACATAATGTCACTAACCGTCACTTTTTCGAGATCAAGAATAGAGATAAGCATGTCTTGATTGCGGCGAGTTAATTTTGCTTTTGATTCATTAACAATGGTACGAAGCTCATCTTTACTGACAGCATCACTACGAATAGAGGGGGATTTTATCCCAAAAATGCGCATAAAAATCAGTGTGATTTCATTAAATGCCCAGACAATCGGCAACATGATTTTTTGTAGTGGTTTTAAAATATAACTACTTGGGAAAGCAACTTTTTCGGGATAAAGTGCCGCAATTGTTTTCGGTAAAACCTCTGCAAACACAAGGATAACAAAAGTCAAAATCCCCGTCGCAATCGCCACCCCAGCATTGCCATACAAACGCATTCCCAAAATAGTAGCGAGTGATGAAGCGATAATATTAATCAAGTTGTTACCAATAAGAACTAAACTGATTAATTTGTCTGGGTGACTAAGCAGTTTTTCAACACGTTTTGCCGATTTATTACCTTGTTTAGCAAGGTGTTTTAAACGGTAGCGATTCAGCGTCATCATACTCGTTTCAGACGCCGAAAAGTAAGCCGAAAGAATAATTAAAATGATCAGTGTTATGATGAGCGTACCAGTCGATACGTGATCCAAAACGAGATTCCTTATCGCTTAATTAATAAGCTGATTTTACAAGTTTTAAGATTATGGCACCATGATTTGTTGTATTAGCCGATTACCAAAAAATGCCATTGTTAGAATGACTGCGCCTATTACATGGAAAATGAGAACGCGTTTACCTCTCCAGCCACCATGAAAATGGCCCCAGAGTAGAATGATGTAAATAAACCAAGCAATAATAGATAAAACAGATTTATGGAGATTCTCTTTATCAAAGATATTATCCATATAAATAACGCCAGTACATAAGGTCAATGTGAGCAAGATGACACCGACTTGAGTGACATGGAACATCTTACGTTCAACAACCATCATTGGTGGCATATCTGAGCTAAATTTTAAGGTCTTATTTTTTAATTGGTAATCAATGATTGCAACTTGAAATGCATAAAGTGCAGCAATCAGCAATGTTGCATAGCTCAACAGTGCTAAACCAATATGGATAAATAACGGCACACTGGCTTCTAGGTGAGTAATAAACTCACCCGGCATAATGGTTGATAGGATTAAATTAATAATCGCAAAGCTATAGACAATCGGTGTTAAATACCAAGCTCTTCCCCAGTATGCAGCGACTGTCATAATCACACACATTAATAAACTGACTGCACAGCCAAGGTTTAATAACGTGAGGTTTTGTCCCCCGTCACCTCGAAAAATCAGCATTTTTAATGCGATAGCATGAGTGACAATGGCGACTATTGCTAATATAAGAGCCAATCGACGGTAAACAGGTTGTTTGCGAACCTGACTCGGTACGATTAAAAATAGGCTAATTAGATATGTACAAACTGCTATGACTGCAAATACTGGCATAGTATAGTGTCGTTATTCATTTAAAATGGATTATAGCTGCATAGTATAACGCGTGCAGCGGTGTGCGCCAAACATTGGAATGATTAATCGGTATCTTCTTTTCTATAAGTGCAATTTAATATTTCCTACTCCAAATAATATTATTTATTTTAATTTCAGTTTATTCGTTTTTATCGTGAGAAAAGCGTACTATTTGAGTGTTATTATCTTTAATCTGTTTTAAACAGAGGTAAGCGAAAAATCCTCAAGTATGTTACACTGCTCCTAAAATTTCGGTGTTGGTTTCTACCGTGGTTAAACTTGATTGTCGCTTTTCAAGAATAATTATCAAGAATTCGCGTAAAATAACCACTGAGTACTTGTATTTTCGAGTATGAGTAACCAAATCTAGCTTCAACAGTAAGCCCATCAATAGAATTGAGCTAAGACATATGTTTGATAATTTAACTGACAGACTATCGCGCACTTTGCGCAACATCAGCGGGCGTGGTCGGCTGACTGACGATAATATTAAAGATACACTACGTGAAGTTCGCATGGCTTTGTTGGAAGCTGACGTTGCGTTACCTGTTGTCCGTGAATTCATTCAAAAGGTCAAAGAAAGCGCTGTTGGTCAAGATGTCAATAAAAGCCTAACACCAGGACAAGAATTTATTAAAATTGTCCAAAATGAACTGACAAGAGCGATGGGAGAAGAAAACCATCAGCTAAACTTGTCTGCTCAGCCTCCAGCCGTTGTTTTGATGGCGGGTTTGCAAGGTGCGGGTAAAACGACTAGCGTTGCTAAGCTAGGTAAATTACTCAAGGAAAAACAGAAGAAAAAAGTCTTAGTTGTTTCTGCTGACGTTTATCGCCCTGCGGCGATTAAACAATTGGAAACATTGGCAGAAACTGTCGGCATTGATTTCTTCCCTTCAAATGCTCAAGAAAAACCAGCTGCAATTGTGCAAAAAGCATTAAAACATGCTCAAGTGCAATTCTACGATGTGCTGTTGGTGGATACCGCAGGGCGTTTGCACGTTGATGAAGCGATGATGGATGAAATTAAAGAAGTCCATCGGATTATCAACCCTGTTGAAACCTTATTTGTCGTCGATGCGATGACAGGTCAAGATGCTGCAAACACGGCTAAAGCTTTCAATGAAGCACTGCCACTTACTGGGGTTGTATTGACGAAAGTTGATGGTGATGCCCGAGGTGGTGCCGCATTATCAATTCGCTCAATCACGGGTAAGCCAATTAAGTTTTTAGGGGTTGGTGAAAAAACGGACGCCCTAGAGCCTTTCCATCCTGAGCGTGTTGCATCACGAATTTTGGGGATGGGTGATGTTTTATCTCTGATTGAAGAGATCGAACATAAAGTTGACCGTGACCAAGCTGAGAAATTAGCTAAAAAGCTAAAGACAGGCGATGGATTTGATTTAAATGATTTCTTAAGTCAACTAAAACAGATGCGTAATATGGGTGGTATGGCGAGTATGATGAGCAAAATTCCAGGAATGTCTCAAGTTCCTGATGCTGTCAAATCGCAAATGGATGACAAAGTGACCATCCGTATGGAAGCAATGATTAATTCGATGACGCGCAAAGAACGTGAGAAACCTGAGATCATTAAAGGCTCACGTAAACGTCGTATTGCGGCAGGTTCTGGTACAACAGTGCAAGAAGTTAACCGTCTTTTAAAACAATTTGATGATATGCAACGCATGATGAAAAAAATGAAAAAAGGCGGCCTAGCCAAGATGATGCGCGGCATGAAAGGAATGATGCCACCGGGTTTTCCGGGGCGTTAAGCAATGAAGCCGCAAAGATTATATACTTTTGATTGATTTTTATATCAAAGCGAGTAAAATTTTCGGGCTTTTTATATGACAACCGGACTCTATCCCTCGATGGAGTCTGGTTGTTTTATTAACTAATGAGGATGTTATGGTAACAATTCGTTTATCTCGTGGCGGCGCAAAAAAGCGTCCGTTCTACCAAATCGTAGTAACCGATAGCCGCAATGCGCGTGACGGTCGTTTCATCGAACGTATCGGTTTCTTCAACCCAATCGCATCTGGTCAAGCAGAAGAACTGCGTTTAGACCTAGACCGCGTTGAACATTGGGTTGGCCTGGGTGCAACTGTTTCTGACCGTGTTGCACAACTGGTCAAACAAGCTAAAAAAGCAGCTTAATCTGTCACGGTGGTAACTATGAGCAAGCAAATAGATCTAGTGCCTCCTACTAACCCAATTGTTTTGGGAAAATTAGGCGCTGCATATGGGATTCGTGGTTGGCTCAAAGTTTTTTCGTCCACCGAACAAGCTGAAAGTATTTTTGATTATCAGCCTTGGTTTATCCAACGTTCAGGTCAGTGGCAACATATTGAGCTGGAAGATTGGAAACACCACAATAAAGACATCGTTGTTAAGCTGAAAGGTGTTGATGACCGTGATGCTGCAACACTCCTGACTAATTTTGAAATTGTTGTTGATTCAACACAACTTCCAGAATTAGACAGTAACGAATATTACTGGAAAGACCTAATGGGCTGCCATGTCGTAACGTTACAAGGATACGACCTCGGAACTATCGTTGATATGATGGAAACGGGCTCAAATGATGTTTTGGTGATTAAGGCAAATTTGAAAGATGCATTTGGCATCAAGGAACGTTTAGTTCCGTTTCTTGATGGGCAGGTTATCAAGAAAGTCGATCTCAATTCCAAACTCGTTGAAGTTGATTGGGATCCTGGTTTTTAAATCTCCGGTTAAACGGTTTTTATGAGTGGGACTAAATAATGTGGATTGGTGTTATTAGCCTGTTTCCCGAAATGTTCCGCGCAATAACCGAATACGGGGTAACTGGTCGGGCAGTGAAAAATGGCCTGTTGTCTGTTGAGTGTTGGAATCCTAGAGATTTTACGCACGATAAACACAAAACAGTCGACGATCGCCCTTATGGCGGTGGTCCAGGCATGCTGATGATGGTTCAACCTTTAAAGGATGCCATCAATACAGCAAGAACTGAGGCCGGTGAAGGTGCAAAGGTTATTTATCTGTCACCTCAGGGACGCAAACTTAGTCAAGACGGCGTTTGCGAATTAGCGACAAATGAGAAGTTAATTCTTGTTTGTGGCCGATATGAAGGCATTGATGAACGGATCATTCAAACCGAAATTGATGAAGAATGGTCAATCGGTGATTATGTTCTCAGTGGTGGGGAACTCCCCGCAATGGTGTTGATAGACTCAGTTTCTCGGTTTATACCCGGGGTTCTCGGTCATCAGGCCTCAGCACAAGAAGACTCTTTTGTTGATGGTTTGCTCGATTGTCCGCACTATACTCGCCCTGAAATATTAGACGACATGCAAGTTCCTGATGTTTTATTATCAGGAAACCATGCAAAGATAAATAGCTGGCGTATGAAGCAATCACTGGGCCGTACCTGGCTTAGAAGACCTGAGCTTCTAGAAAGCCTAGCTCTGACTGACGAGCAGAGGATGTTGCTGACTGAGTTTCAAAATGAATATCAGTCTGAGCAACAAATGAATCCAGACAATTGATTTATTGTCTAACATATATCAGTTTACCTAGGGTAAGAGAATTATTATGAGCAACATTATTAAACAACTTGAACAAGAGCAGATGAAGCAGGATGTACCTTCATTCCGTCAGGGTGATACTGTCGAAGTTAAGGTATGGGTCGTAGAAGGCTCTAAAAAACGTCTGCAGGCATTTGAGGGCGTGGTTATTGCTATTCGTAACCGCGGTCTGCACTCTGCATTCACTGTTCGTAAAATTTCTAACGGCGAAGGTGTTGAGCGTGTATTCCAAACTCACTCTCCAGTCGTAGATAGCATTGCTGTTAAACGTCGTGGTGCTGTTCGCAGAGCTAAACTGTACTACCTGCGTGAGCGTTCTGGTAAGGCAGCTCGTATTAAAGAGCGTCTGAACGCCAAGTAATACGCTTTCGCTACATCCGAAAGTTACGATAAGGCCCACGAAAGTGGGCCTTTCTGTATCTACTGCTCACCAATTTGTTATATATTCATTTTTTTCTGAATTTATAACCAAATTCCATTGATTTATTTCCTCATTATTCCTAAATCCTTTCTATATTAACAATATGTATTTTATTTAAAATCGTAAATATATATTTACTAAATAAATTTTAGTTGATTGTTTTATAGTCATGTATTTAATATTGTATAAAATAATGATGATGTTTTCAATGAGTTATTTGTGTGTAATTAATTATTTACATATCTATAATTAATTTCCATTTTTGGATTGTAATCTTTACGATGCATGGTATGTTATGTCTTCAGCACACAAACACAATATATAAACAATAGCTAGGCAGGTAATAAATATGATCATGCAAAAAGATGTACTCAATAATGTCAATATACGTGATGAACAAGTACTCATTACACCAGAAGATTTAAAACAGAAATTTCCATTGAGCAAAAATAACCTGCATGCTATCGCCCAATCACGCGAAATAATTGCTGATATTATTCATCAACGTGATCCTCGTTTGCTGGTAGTTTGCGGCCCTTGTTCAATTCATGATGTCGATGCTGCTATTGAGTACGGTCAACGTTTACAAAAGCTTGCTGAAGAATTAAGTGATAGTTTATATATTGTGATGCGTGTGTATTTTGAAAAACCTCGGACAACAGTAGGTTGGAAAGGCTTAATTAGTGATCCATTTATGGATGGCTCTTTTGATATGGAAAAAGGGTTGCATATTGCGCGAGATCTCCTAACTAATTTAGTTAATATGGGGTTACCTCTTGCAACGGAAGCACTTGATCCTAATAACCCTCAGTACTTAGGTGATCTATTTAGCTGGTCTGCAATTGGCGCAAGAACTAATGAATCACAAACTCACCGCGAAATGGCATCTGGTTTGTCTATGCCGGTCGGATTTAAAAACGGAACAGACGGTAGCTTGTCAACGGCGATCAATGCAATGAAAGCGGCTTCTATGCCACACCGTTTTATGGGTATTAATCAATCTGGACAAGTCAGCTTATTGCATACAAATGGCAATGAAAATGGGCACATTATTTTGCGTGGCGGTAAAACACCAAACTATAACCCAGAAGATATTGCTGCTTGCGAGGCTGAAATGAGAAAAGCAGGCCTTGAGCCATCTTTGATGATTGATTGCAGTCATGGTAATTCAAATAAAGATTACCGTCGTCAGCCTTTAGTGATTGACTCTATCATTGAGCAAATAAATGATGGAAATCAATCAATAATAGGTATTATGTTGGAAAGCCATTTGAATGAAGGCAATCAAAGTTCTGAACAGCCACGTAGTGAAATGAAATATGGTGTATCAGTGACAGATGCCTGCATAAACTGGCAAACTACAGAGACGGTATTGCGCAATTTACATCAAACACTATTACCCGTGCTTGAACAACGCGCAAAGAAATTTGAAATCGCAAGCTGATACAAGGTACAGGAATGTCTGTTGAATTATCCCATATTAGAAAACAAATTGATGAGGTTGATAAATCTTTATTAGATTTGTTAGCTAAACGGCTACAACTCGTCGCGGAGGTTGGCGAAATAAAGAGCCAGCATGGGCTACCAATTTATGTACCTGAACGAGAAGCGAGTATGTTGGAGGCGCGGCGCCAAGAAGCTGAGCGTATTGGTGTGCCTCCTGAGCTGATTGAAGATATTCTACGTCGAATTATGCGTGAGTCTTATGCAAGAGAAAATGATAAAGGTTTTAAAACATTAAAGCCTGATGCTGGCCCTATAGTGATTGTGGGTGGCGAAGGAAAGATGGGACAGCTCTTTAACCGCCTTCTGACCTTATCTGGATACCAAGTCAAAACACTCGGCGAAGGTGATTGGGAACAGGCTGAATCTCTTGTTGCTGATGCAAGTATTGTTGTCGTCAGTGTCCCTATTCATTTGACAGTTGAAGTTATTCATAAGCTGCCTAAATTAAATAAAGACACAATCCTGATTGATATTGCATCAATAAAACAAGAACCTTTAACTGCGATGTTAGAGGTGCATGAAGGTCCTGTATTAGGTTTACATCCTATGTTTGGGCCAGATGTGGGGAGTGTTGCTAAACAAGTTTTTGCTTATTGTGATGGCAGAGAAAGTGCTTCATATCAATGGTTCCTTGAACAATTATTGGTTTGGGGAGCAAGGTTGAAAAAAATTAGTGCAAGTGAACATGATAGAAACATGAGTTTTATCCAAGCACTTCGCCATTTTACAACATTCACTTATGGTCAAAATTTGGCACAGGAAGATGTTGATTTACAACAACTATTGGATTTGTCATCACCAATTTATCGCTTAGAACTCGCTATGGTTGGAAGGCTATTTGCTCAAGATCCACAATTATATGCAGATATTATTATGTCTTCAGATGAAAACATTGAGTTAATACGTCGCTATTATCAATTATTGGGTAAATCAATTGAGATGCTCAATAGAAAAGATAAAACAGAATTTATTAATCAATTTAATTTAGTGAGTGAATGGTTTGGTGAATCTGCGAATCATTTCATGACAGAAAGCCAGTCGTTGCTACAACGAGCAAATGACAATCGAAAATAATTCAATAAGGGCTTCCATTTTGGGAGCCTATTCTATCTGTTCCTTTTCTCAATCTATTCTTTTTATTAATTTTTTTACTTTACTCATACCGGAAAAACTATCATTTAAAATTAATCTCTCGACAACAATTAACTACGTTTAGTTAGTTATTGCCGAGGTAAATTTATTTGCGCTTAATGACGTTATACATAATGGGTTAAGGCGTAATTTTTTCAGGCTCAACGGGAACAATATTTTCTGAAGGATAACAACCCAGCACTTTTAATGAACGAGTAATGCTTGATAATTCCTTCAATGCTTGTTGCATATTTGCTGTACGCAAGTTTGCATGAACATCAATATAAAACATCTCTTCCCAAGGTTTTCCATTAATTGGGCGAGATTCTAGTTTACTCATGATTATTTTATTATTTTTTAAAATAACTAACGCATCGACTAATGCACCAGCTTGTTGTCCTGTTGTAATAAGTAATGTCGTTTTCGCGGGAACTTGTTCTGTCACTTCTATTGATTGCTGCGCAACAACAATAAAACGAGTCATATTTATTTGCTGGTTGGCAAGATTGTGCTCTAGAACTTTCAACCCATAAAGTGAGCCACCCGCTTCACTTCCTAGCGCCGCAACATTTGGTTTATTTTGTTCGGCCACATTTTGCATTGCCGTTGAGGTGCTATCGCAATATTCAATTTTCCAATGAGGGAATTTTGCTAAAAATTGGCTACATTGCTGGAATGGTTGCGGGTGACTATAAACGGTATCAATCTTACTAAGATCAGTTTCACCTGTAGTCAGCAGACAATGATTAATAGGTAAACGAATTTCTCCAACAATAGAAAGCGGTGTATTTTGCAATAAATCATACACATCGTTAATTGCGCCAGAGCTGGTATTTTCTATGGGCAAAATGCCATAGTCCGCTTGACCACTTTCAACTAGTGAAAAAATATCTTGGAATTTATGGCAGCTACATTCAATCAATTGATCAAAGTGACGAGCTGAATATTGGCGAGCTGCAATATGCGAATATGAACCTTTAGGGCCTAAAAAAGCGAAACGAGCAGAATCATTGGGTGTTAGATTTAAATGTTGCTGCAAAATCGCTTGCTGGGTTAGGACTGAGTCCTCAATAATCATTTGGAATAAGCGAGTGACGTAGAAGCCATCTAATCCTAGAGGCTTGGCTTTATTAATTAAAACATCAAGTAGCTGGCGTTCCCGCTCTTTATCTCGGATAGGGCGATTATCTTCTAACTTAGTTTGTGCAACTTCAACGGCATATCCTCGTCTTTTCGCGAGTAAATTGAGAAGTTCACTGTCTAATAGGCTAATTTTTTCGCGTACTTTTAGTAAATTAGTGCTGTTATCCATGCTTTCGACCCTATAACCCTAAAGTGAATAAAAAAGCCCCCTAAGTAGGGGGCTTTAAAATTGTGTCTTCTTTTCTTTCTCGAACGACAGCAGCCCCTAATAAAAGTGACTAAAGAAAAAAAAGAAAACAAAATTCGTATTCATTGAAAATTTTCCGCTAATGCTGATAAAGATTATTAAATAGACCCGATACTTAGTCAGTTGTCAACAAAAAAATGGTTGATAATAAGAACGCGCCCATTATGGGCGCGTTAGCAAGGTTTCAAGATTAGTGAATAGATAATATAAAATTATAACGTAACGAGGTTCGCTTCTTTTACACTATTGTTTGCTCTTCTTGATTCTCCTTTATGTTGTGCTTTGTTTAGTTGTCTTTCGAGTTTGTTAATTAATTCATTTATAGCAACATACATATCTTCATGTTTAGCACTTGCTACGAGTTTACCTGTAGCGGTTTTTATATTTGCATCCACAATAAAACCATGTGGATCTTTGGATAAAACAACATGTGTGTTAATTAAAGAGACTTGCCATTTATTTAGCTTCGTTAGACGGCTCTCAATATGATCGCGGATAGCGGGGGTAATATCCATTTGTTTGCTAGTTATGTTCACTATCATATAGTTACCTCTTATGGTTACCGTCTTCAATGTATTCAGAATACCCAGTATGTAGCTAAAAAAATTGACACAGATCACATTTAAGCTAAGAGATATTACTTCAAATTTTTGATTGTGATTAGTGATAAAAAAGAGACGTAAAAAGATTGCCAACCATGAGCATTTAGGCGAGACTGATAAAGTTGACTATGAAAACGGTTAATAGTCGGTACTTTTTTTGGGCTAAATTTTAGTGATTACATGAATAACTATTTAAAGAGTCATTTTATAAGAAGTTGACTTAATTATTCATGAGTTAGATAAACGCTAAGATTGTTGATTAGCCCAAATAATTTAGATGTCACTCTATTTATTATGGCTAGACAAAAATTGGCTTAGGTTATGATTGAAGATTGTTTATTTGCTCTCTGAATGTAATCATGTGATTAAAAATAGTGGATGAGTTAGAGAAGCTTAGGCCAAAGTAAGTGTAAACAGAGTCAACAGTAGATTAAAAATTCAAATTATTTCAATTCATATCATCTGTTTTTACTTCATATTTATATTTTATTGACGAAATAAAAACAGCAGCTTTCGCTGCCATTTTTACTTCCTGCAATATCAACTAGTTAGTATTTGCAGCTATGATACTAGACACTTTATTTGCTTCCATATCTAGCCCCATTTTATTATATGCAATTTCCATATATTTCAGGGCATTACGAGTGGCTTCTGTATCAGGATAGTCTCTGAGCATTTGTTGTGCGCGATTGACAACCGCGACATATGCCCCTCGTTTGTTGTAATATTCAATGACGGAGAGATCAAATCTAGCTAAACGATCTTTTAAATAGATTAAACGTTTGCTGGCATCATTTGCATAAAGGCTGTTCGGATAATAGCGAGCTAACTGGCTAAAATCTTGAAAAGCAACTCTTGCATGTTGCGGATCTCTATCTGAACGGTCAATACCAAAGAAGCCTTGAAGTGCACTATCATCCAAGGCCATTGCTGTTAAACCGCGCATATATAGCACATAGTCAATATTTGGGTGAGTAGGATTCAAACGCATAAAACGGTCGATTGCCGCTATCGCCATGGGTAATTCTGCTGATTTATAATAAGCGTAAATAAGATCTAATTGAACCTGTTGGGCGTATGGACCAAATGGATAGCGATTATCCAATGCTTCCAGTTGCTTGATGGCTGCTTTATAGTTGCCGTCCTGCAACTTCTGCTGGCCAATACTATACATTTCAGCCGGGGTGCTATCAGGGCTGACTTCATTATTGCTGGAACAGCCGGTGAGAACCAGGCTCAACGTGGCTGCGGCCACCAGATATTTTATACGTATCATCACGTGTTGGTTATCCTCTGAGTGTTTCGAAGGGAGACTATCCGTAAGGCTCCCGGCAAAAATTCGAGTTACAATAGCATATATTTTAAATAAAACGGCGTTGCCGTCAAAATACAAACACTAAAAAGTAGATTAATTTATGGCTCAACAAGTACAACTTAATGCATCTGTTGCTGAATCACAGCTCGGTCAACGTTTAGATCAGGCTTTAGCAGAATTGTTCCCTGATTATTCGCGTTCACGCATAAAAGAGTGGATTTTAGATGATAGAGTGCAGGTTAATGGGAAAGTTATCAATAAGCCAAAGGAAAAAGTTTTAGGTGGCGAACAAATTTTAATCGATGCAATCATTGAAGAAGATAATCGTTGGGAGCCTCAAGATATTCCTCTTGATGTTGTTTATGAAGATGAAGATATTCTTGTGATTAATAAACCGCGAGGTTTAGTTGTTCATCCGGGAGCGGGAAATCCGGATGGCACCATACTAAATGCATTACTTTATCGCTATCCTGAAATTGTTGATGTGCCGCGAGCTGGTATTGTTCACCGTTTGGATAAAGATACGACAGGATTAATGGTGGTGGCAAAAACTGTGCCGGCGCAAACACGCTTAGTTGAATCATTGCAGTTGCGCGAAATCACCCGAGAATATGAAGCTGTTGCAGTTGGTAGAATGACCGCTGGTGGTATGGTTGAAGAGCCGATATCACGCCATCCAACTAAACGGACACATATGGCAGTTCACCCTATGGGGAAACCGGCTATCACACATTATCGGATAATGGAGCATTTTAGAGCGCATACGCGTTTACGTTTACGTCTAGAAACAGGGCGGACACATCAGATAAGAGTTCATATGGCTCATATCAATCATCCGCTTATTGGTGATCCTTTATACGGTGGCCGTCCTCGTCCTTTAAAAGGAGCCAGTGAAGAGTTTCTTGAAGTCATGCGTAATTTTGATCGTCAAGCTCTTCATGCAACGATGTTACGTTTATATCACCCTATTTCAGGAATTCAAATGGAGTGGCATGCCCCTTTACCTGATGATATGGTTGAGTTAATTGATGCCTTAAAAGCCGATTTTCAATTACACAAAGACAATATGGATTGGTAATGAACTCACTGATTTTTCCTGACTGGCCACAACCTGCAAATATAATAAGTTGTAGCACCACGCGCCTTGGTGGTGTCAGCTTACCGCCTTTTGATAGTTTAAATTTAGGTGGGCACGTTGGGGATGATCCAATGTTAGTCAGTAAAAATCGCCAACATCTTTTAGAAATTGCCAACTTGCCACAACCACCGTTGTGGCTTGAGCAAGTGCATGGCACAAAGGTATTAAATCTAACAGATGAAATTATAATTAATAATCAAGCAGATGCGGTTTATAGTAACCAAGTTGGCCAAGTTTGCGCTATTATGACTGCTGATTGCTTGCCCGTTCTATTTTGCAGTAAAGATGGTAGCGAGGTCGCAGCGGCTCATGCAGGGTGGCGTGGCTTGTGTGAAGGTATACTGGAAAATACACTTGCAAAATTCTCTGATCCTACCAATGAAATAATGGCATGGCTGGGTCCTGCTATTGGCCCCGAAAAATTTGAAGTTGGCGCTGAAGTACGTGAAGCATTTATTAATCAATCAAATGAATTAGCGGGTGGTTTTACAGCTTATGGCGATAAATTTTTAGCGGATATCTATTTTTTAGCTAGAAAAAAACTTCAAAGAATGGGACTTACATCAATTTATGGCGGCTCATTTTGTACCGTTACAGATAAAAACAGATTTTTTTCCTATCGCCGAGAAGGAAAGACGGGGCGCATGGCTTCATTGATATGGATAAATGACCTTTAATTAGTTAATTATTCTAAATTAAAGGATACCGTTAAAATAATTACACAGTAAGCTTGAATAATAAAAAATAACCCCTATTTATGTATATAGATGCGAATTTAATCTTATCCAAAATGGAGGTGTTATGCGTCTGGATCGTTTAACTAATAAATTCCAGCAAGCTCTCGCTGACGCCCAGTCATTAGCCCTTGGGCGCGAAAATCAGTTTATCGAACCAATTCATTTGTTAAGTGCATTATTTAATCAGGAAAATGGTTCAGTCCGCCCGCTATTGACTACTATTGGCGTCAATGCCAACCAATTCAAACAAAAAATTGAAGATGCACTTGAGCGTTTACCTCAAGTACAAGGTGTTGCAGGTGATGTGCAACCATCAAATGATTTAATCCGTCACTTGAATTTGTGTGATCAACTCGCACAAAAATATGGAGATGAGTACATCTCTTCCGAATTATTTCTTCCCGCTGCTTTAGAAGCTAATACATCACTTGCAGATATGCTTAAAGCGGCCGGTGTCAATAAAGCTAATTTAAATAAGGCAATAGAACAGATGCGTGGTGGAGAAAACGTGAATGACCAAAGCGCTGAAGACCAGCGCCAAGCTTTGAAAAAATATACTGTAGACCTGACTGAACGTGCTGAACAGGGAAAATTAGACCCAGTTATTGGACGTGATGAAGAAATTCGCCGCACCATTCAGGTATTACAACGTCGAACAAAAAACAATCCAGTGCTGATTGGTGAACCCGGTGTTGGTAAAACAGCGATTGTTGAAGGTTTAGCACAACGAATTGTCAATGGTGAAGTCCCTGAAGGACTAAAAAATAAAAGAGTATTATCCCTTGATATGGGGGCTTTGATAGCGGGTGCAAAATTCCGTGGTGAATTTGAAGAGCGTTTAAAAGCAGTACTCAATGATTTAGCTAAACAGGAAGGCAATGTCATTCTGTTTATCGATGAATTACATACTATGGTTGGTGCAGGTAAAGCTGACGGTGCTATGGATGCAGGAAATATGTTAAAACCTGCATTAGCGCGTGGTGAACTACATTGCGTAGGTGCAACAACATTAGATGAATATCGCCAATATATAGAAAAAGATCCGGCACTAGAACGCCGTTTCCAAAAAGTCTATGTTGCGGAACCAAGTGTTGAAGATACCATCGCTATTTTGCGTGGATTAAAAGAACGCTATGAATTGCACCATCATGTGCAAATCACTGACCCCGCTATTGTCGCTGCTGCAACATTGTCACATCGCTATATTAGTGACCGTATGTTGCCAGATAAAGCTATTGACCTTATTGATGAAGCTGGTGCCAGTCTGCGTATGCAGATGGACTCTAAACCTGAAGCATTAGATCGTTTAGAACGTCGTATCATTCAGCTCAAACTCGAACAACAGGCACTGAAAAAAGAGTCTGATGATGCAAGTAAAAAACGCCTTGAGATGCTAGAAGATGAGCTTGCAGAAAAAGAACGCGAATATGCCTCATTAGAAGAAGAGTGGAAAGCAGAAAAAGCTTCATTAACCGGTACTCAGCACATCAAAACAGAGCTAGAACATGCTCGCTATGAAATGGAAAAAGCACGTCGTGGCGGTGATCTAGCTAAAATGTCTGAGTTGCAATATGGTCGTATTCCTGAGTTAGAAAAACAACTCGAGTCAGCAACAAAAGCAGAAGGCAAAAATATGAAGCTTCTGCGAAATAAAGTGACTGACTCTGAGATTGCAGAAATTTTGGCTCGCTGGACGGGTATTCCTGTTTCAAGAATGCTGGAAAGTGAAAGAGAAAAGTTATTGCGCATGGAACATCAATTACACAAACGTGTGATTGGCCAGAATGAAGCTGTCGTCGCCGTTTCGAATGCGATCCGCCGTAGTCGTGCAGGGTTATCTGACCCGAATCGTCCAATAGGTTCGTTTTTATTCTTAGGACCTACCGGGGTAGGTAAAACGGAATTATGTAAGGCACTCGCAAACTTTATGTTTGATAGTGACGATGCAATGATCCGTATTGATATGTCCGAATTCATGGAAAAACATGCGGTTGCTCGCTTAGTAGGTGCGCCTCCAGGATATGTTGGCTATGAAGAAGGCGGTTATTTGACAGAAGCTGTTCGCCGTCGTCCTTATTCTGTTATTTTATTTGATGAAATAGAGAAAGCACATCCAGACGTTTTCAATATTCTTCTTCAAGTATTAGATGACGGACGTTTAACTGATGGGCAAGGTAGAACAGTTGATTTCCGTAATACGGTCATCATCATGACGTCAAACCTTGGCTCTGATTTAATTCAAGAAAGCTTCGGTAGGATCAGTTACCCAGAAATGAAAGATATGGTGATGGAGGTTCTAACTCGCAGCTTTAGACCTGAATTTATCAACCGTATCGATGAAGTGGTTGTATTCCATCCACTTGATAAAGCGAATATTGCCAATATTGCAAATATTCAACTTAGCAGACTTTATAAACGTCTTGAAGAACATGGCTATGAAGTTTCAGCGACGCCGGCAGCATTAGAAAAAATTGGTGAAGCAGGGTATGACCCAATTTTTGGTGCTCGCCCATTGAAACGCGCTATTCAACAAGAAATAGAGAACCCATTGGCACAAGAAATATTGTCAGGCAAATTAATTCCAGGCAAACCTGTTGTGCTTGATGTGGAAAATAATGAGATTGTCGCTAAACAATAGTAGATAGTTGTAAGGTGATTTTTCTTTGAAAGATAAAAAGACGACCTTAACAGGTCGTCTTTTATAAACAGATTAAGCATAAGAAAGTAAGAAAATAGCCAGTATTGCAGTATAAATAAACGAAAAGTGCAAAAAGAAAGCACTCGTCATTTTTTTCAAAAAAATACTTGCCAGAATTTTTCATCTCCCTATAATGCGCATCCGTTGTCACGATAAACCGCTTCGGTGGTCAAGGTTGAAAAGAAAACCACCATGATGACAGAGGTGAAAAAGAAAGAAAAAAGTTGAAAATAATCGCTTGACTTTCTTAAAGAAAAAAGTAATATACACCACCTCGCGACAACGACCTAAACGGTTGAAAATCGAAAGATAGTCGCAACGCTCTTTAACAATTTATCAGACAATCTGTGTGGGCACTCACAAGACACTATCAAAAAATATTTGATTGAAAAAGTCTTGAAGAGTGACTAACACGTTAATTCATATACATATGAACTAATAGGTAATCTGGTTTCTTCGGAAATCAGGCGACAGTAAAGATTCTTTGAGCATCAAACACTTTTAATTGAAGAGTTTGATCATGGCTCAGATTGAACGCTGGCGGCAGGCCTAACACATGCAAGTCGAGCGGTAACAGGAGAAGCTTGCTTCTCGCTGACGAGCGGCGGACGGGTGAGTAATGTATGGGGATCTGCCCGATAGAGGGGGATAACCACTGGAAACGGTGGCTAATACCGCATAATCTCTAAGGAGCAAAGCAGGGGAACTTCGGTCCTTGCGCTATCGGATGAACCCATATGGGATTAGCTAGTAGGTGAGGTAATGGCTCACCTAGGCGACGATCCCTAGCTGGTCTGAGAGGATGATCAGCCACACTGGGACTGAGACACGGCCCAGACTCCTACGGGAGGCAGCAGTGGGGAATATTGCACAATGGGCGCAAGCCTGATGCAGCCATGCCGCGTGTATGAAGAAGGCCTTAGGGTTGTAAAGTACTTTCAGTCGGGAGGAAGGCGTTGATGCTAATATCATCAACGATTGACGTTACCGACAGAAGAAGCACCGGCTAACTCCGTGCCAGCAGCCGCGGTAATACGGAGGGTGCAAGCGTTAATCGGAATTACTGGGCGTAAAGCGCACGCAGGCGGTTGATTAAGTTAGATGTGAAATCCCCGGGCTTAACCTGGGAATGGCATCTAAGACTGGTCAGCTAGAGTCTTGTAGAGGGGGGTAGAATTCCATGTGTAGCGGTGAAATGCGTAGAGATGTGGAGGAATACCGGTGGCGAAGGCGGCCCCCTGGACAAAGACTGACGCTCAGGTGCGAAAGCGTGGGGAGCAAACAGGATTAGATACCCTGGTAGTCCACGCTGTAAACGATGTCGATTTGGAGGTTGTTCCCTAGAGGAGTGGCTTCCGGAGCTAACGCGTTAAATCGACCGCCTGGGGAGTACGGCCGCAAGGTTAAAACTCAAATGAATTGACGGGGGCCCGCACAAGCGGTGGAGCATGTGGTTTAATTCGATGCAACGCGAAGAACCTTACCTACTCTTGACATCCAGAGAACTGAGCAGAGATGCTTAGGTGCCTTCGGGAACTCTGAGACAGGTGCTGCATGGCTGTCGTCAGCTCGTGTTGTGAAATGTTGGGTTAAGTCCCGCAACGAGCGCAACCCTTATCCTTTGTTGCCAGCGATTCGGTCGGGAACTCAAAGGAGACTGCCAGTGATAAACTGGAGGAAGGTGGGGATGACGTCAAGTCATCATGGCCCTTACGAGTAGGGCTACACACGTGCTACAATGGCGTATACAAAGAGAAGCGACCTCGCGAGAGCAAGCGGAACTCATAAAGTACGTCGTAGTCCGGATTGGAGTCTGCAACTCGACTCCATGAAGTCGGAATCGCTAGTAATCGTAGATCAGAATGCTACGGTGAATACGTTCCCGGGCCTTGTACACACCGCCCGTCACACCATGGGAGTGGGTTGCAAAAGAAGTAGGTAGCTTAACCTTCGGGAGGGCGCTTACCACTTTGTGATTCATGACTGGGGTGAAGTCGTAACAAGGTAACCGTAGGGGAACCTGCGGTTGGATCACCTCCTTACCCTTGAAGTGTTTTTGTGACGTGCTCACACAGATTGTCTGATGAAATAGAGTAACGGTATCGATAGGCTTGTAGCTCAGGTGGTTAGAGCGCACCCCTGATAAGGGTGAGGTCGGTGGTTCAAGTCCACTCAGGCCTACCAAATTTTATTTATTCGTTGTTGTGGTTCAGCTCGTTTACCGAAGTAAACTTCGCTAACCCACGCCTAGACTAAATAAAATTGGTAACTTTAAGCATACTAAGCATAAAGTAGATAAGAAATTATCTAATATTGATACTGAGATTACCTTTATGGGGCTATAGCTCAGCTGGGAGAGCGCCTGCCTTGCACGCAGGAGGTCAGCGGTTCGATCCCGCTTAGCTCCACCATAAACTTTCTGATTATTCAGAATAGATTAGCAATAGTCTATTGCGAATAATTATGCTCTTTAATAATCTGGAACAAGCTGAAAATTGAAAACAACACACATTGTTTATCGCTTAAACAATGTGAGAGTCTCTCAAAAATCTCAACGTGAAGATGTTCTCTGTTACGATGACACAACGTCATGAGCGAGCAGTCAGCGATTCAAGGCGGACAGCGCACAGCAAGCGCAGCGTACAATCGTACGTGAGCATTGCGCGCACTGCCCAACACCGAATCTCTGCACGCACAGCCATGACCCGTCAGACTGACACAAAAGAAACACCTTCGGGTTGTGAGGTTAAGCGACTAAGCGTACACGGTGGATGCCTAGGCAATCAGAGGCGATGAAGGACGTGCTAATCTGCGAAAAGCGTCGGTAAGGTGATATGAACCGTTATAACCGACGATATCCGAATGGGGAAACCCAGTGCAATCCGTTGCACTATCGTTTGATGAATACATAGTCAAACGAGGCGAACCGAGGGAACTGAAACATCTCAGTACCTCGAGGAAAAGAAATCAACCGAGATTCCCCTAGTAGCGGCGAGCGAACGGGGAGCAGCCCAGAGTCTTAATCATAAGCCGCATCAGGAGAATGGTCTGGAAAGGCCAGCAGTAAAGGGTGATAGCCCCGTATCTGAAGATGCTGTTTGTGTGAACTCGACGAGTAGGGCGGGACACGTGTTATCCTGTCTGAATATGGGGGGACCATCCTCCAAGGCTAAATACTCCTGATTGACCGATAGTGAACCAGTACCGTGAGGGAAAGGCGAAAAGAACCCCGGCGAGGGGAGTGAAATAGAACCTGAAACCGTGTACGTACAAGCAGTGGGAGCACCTTTAGAGGTGTGACTGCGTACCTTTTGTATAATGGGTCAGCGACTTATATTCTGTAGCAAGGTTAACCGTATAGGGGAGCCGTAGGGAAACCGAGTCTTAACTGGGCGAATAAGTTGCAGGGTATAGACCCGAAACCCGGTGATCTAGCCATGGGCAGGTTGAAGGTTGGGTAACACTAACTGGAGGACCGAACCGACTAATGTTGAAAAATTAGCGGATGACTTGTGGCTGGGGGTGAAAGGCCAATCAAACCGGGAGATAGCTGGTTCTCCCCGAAAGCTATTTAGGTAGCGCCTCGTGAACTCATCTTCGGGGGTAGAGCACTGTTTCGACTAGGGGGTCATCCCGACTTACCAACTCGATGCAAACTACGAATACCGAAGAATGTTATCACGGGAGACACACGGCGGGTGCTAACGTTCGTCGTGAAGAGGGAAACAACCCAGACCGCCAGCTAAGGTCCCAAAGTCATGGTTAAGTGGGAAACGAAGTGGGAAGGCTCAGACAGCCAGGATGTTGGCTTAGAAGCAGCCATCATTTAAAGAAAGCGTAATAGCTCACTGGTCGAGTCGGCCTGCGCGGAAGATGTAACGGGGCTAAACCATGCACCGAAGCTGCGGCAGCGACATTTAGATGTTGTTGGGTAGGGGAGCGTTCTGTAAGCCTGTGAAGGTGTGCTGTGAGGCATGCTGGAGGTATCAGAAGTGCGAATGCTGACATAAGTAACGATAATGCGGGTGAAAAACCCGCACGCCGGAAGACCAAGGGTTCCTGTCCAACGTTAATCGGGGCAGGGTGAGTCGACCCCTAAGGCGAGGCAGAAATGCGTAGTCGATGGGCAACGGGTTAATATTCCCGTACTGGTGATAATTGCGATGGGGGGACGGAGAAGGCTAGGCTGGCCGGGCGACGGTTGTCCCGGTTTAAAGATGTAGGTGGGTGAATTAGGCAAATCCGGTTCACCATACACTGAGGTCTGATGACGAGTCACTACGGTGGCGAAGTAGCTCATGCCCTGCTTCCAGGAAAAGCCTCTAAGCTCTAGATTATCATCAATCGTACCCCAAACCGACACAGGTGGTCAGGTAGAGAATACTCAGGCGCTTGAGAGAACTCGGGTGAAGGAACTAGGCAAAATGGTGCCGTAACTTCGGGAGAAGGCACGCTGGCATTAGGTGAAGTCCCTYGCGGATGGAGCTGAAGCCAGTCGCAGATACCAGCTGGCTGCAACTGTTTATTAAAAACACAGCACTGTGCAAACACGAAAGTGGACGTATACGGTGTGACGCCTGCCCGGTGCTGGAAGGTTAATTGATGGGGTTATCCGTAAGGAGAAGCTCTTGATCGAAGCCCCAGTAAACGGCGGCCGTAACTATAACGGTCCTAAGGTAGCGAAATTCCTTGTCGGGTAAGTTCCGACCTGCACGAATGGCGTAATGATGGCCAGGCTGTCTCCACCCGAGACTCAGTGAAATTGAACTCGCTGTGAAGATGCAGTGTACCCGCGGCAAGACGGAAAGACCCCGTGAACCTTTACTATAGCTTGACACTGAACATTGAGCCTTGATGTGTAGGATAGGTGGGAGGCTTTGAAGTGTGGACGCCAGTCTGCATGGAGCCAACCTTGAAATACCACCCTTTAATGTTTGATGTTCTAACGTYGTCCCGTTATCCGGGATGCGGACAGTGTCTGGTGGGTAGTTTGACTGGGGCGGTCTCCTCCCAAAGCGTAACGGAGGAGCACGAAGGTTGGCTAAGCATGGTCGGACATCATGCGGTTAGTGCAAAGGCATAAGCCAGCTTGACTGCGAGAGTGACAACTCGAGCAGGTACGAAAGTAGGTCTTAGTGATCCGGTGGTTCTGAATGGAAGGGCCATCGCTCAACGGATAAAAGGTACTCCGGGGATAACAGGCTGATACCGCCCAAGAGTTCATATCGACGGCGGTGTTTGGCACCTCGATGTCGGCTCATCACATCCTGGGGCTGAAGTAGGTCCCAAGGGTATGGCTGTTCGCCATTTAAAGTGGTACGCGAGCTGGGTTTAGAACGTCGTGAGACAGTTCGGTCCCTATCTGCCGTGGGCGTTGGAAGATTGAAAGGGGCTGCTCCTAGTACGAGAGGACCGGAGTGGACGCACCACTGGTGTTCGGGTTGTCATGCCAATGGCATTGCCCGGTAGCTAAGTGCGGAAGAGATAACCGCTGAAAGCATCTAAGCGGGAAACTTGCCTTGAGATGAGTCTTCCCTGACYCTTTAAGGGTCCTAAAGGAACGTTTAAGACTAAGACGTTGATAGGTTGGGTGTGTAAGCGTAGCGATACGTTGAGCTAACCAATACTAATGAACCGTGAGGCTTAACCTGACAACACCGAAGGTGTTTTCGAGATGAGAGATGACGTTGATTCAATGTGAGTGAGAAGCCGAAAGGTGAAGGACACAGCAGCTTGTTCAGGATTGGTATTCTGGTTAGGTCAGGAAATGGCRTAACGGGAATAAAACAAGAATTTGTCTGGCGGCAATAGCGCGGTGGTCCCACCCTCTGACCCCATGCCGAACTCAGCAGTGAAACGCCGTAGCGCCGATGGTAGTGTGGGGTCTCCCCATGTGAGAGTAGGGAACTGCCAGACATTCAATTAGTGAGAAAGCCACCCATTGGGTGGCTTTTTTGCGTTTKGGCTTTAGCTGATTTAAGTCACGTTAGCGCCTTAAACATAAAACCCCGGCTTTGCAGGTGGAGTCAAAGGGGTATACCAAGAAAAACACCTCTCCGCTACGATATAGATGTTCAAGCTAATATTCGTAACCTAAATAAGGGAAGGTGTTTATGGGCATTATGCMGTTGTTTATGATTTGGGGCACAGAAAAATCKCYCCTRTTTTTAGCCTTTTTATCACTTTTAACTTTTCRCCTTTTTCATGATGARATGATGATGTGAGCACAGTGTTTTAGAGAGGAACTTTATCGGCGGTGAAAAGATAATGGCGTAAATGCAGTATCTTAGTCAGTACAAAGGCCGAGACAAAAATGTTGTGAAGTGGTCGACAAAACTTGGCTATTGTCTTCGCATTTTTCTACTATACTCGCCCATATTCATWGRRCATTAATCCATCATTATATTGATGAAGTCTGAGTAGGTTGGAATATTTGATGCTGAAATGATAACAATATCAAATTTAATAAGATAGGCGAGTTTTGAGTTTCTACTATCTGGGTGATAACTTACAAAGTCACCAAATGCATAAATAACTAATGCAGGTGGCATATTATCCCTTTCTATTAATTGTGCGGGTTGGCTAACATGTGGGTGATTACCAAGTATTGTATCAACACCACACTCGATCACTTTATGTGCTGCTTCGACAATATTCACGTGAGGATACATTTCGAACTCCCATCCCCAGTGACAATAAGCAATAATGTGATCGGCACCTTTTGCTTTAGCTATGGCTACTTGATTTTCAATTAGTGAATAATCAGGTTCTGGGTCCGCATCATTAAAACGAACTACGTTAACTAGATATGGTTCATCTTCAGGAACATTATATCCATTCAGGTCGAAGGTAAAGGCAAGCAGAGCAATTCTTAATCCATTTTTATCAAATATAACAACGTCTTCTTGTTCAGCGGTACTTGCGGCAGTCCCTGAGTAGTAAGCACCTGATTGTTTTAAAACATCGAGAGTTTTAAGAACACCTTCTTTACCTAAATCCATGGCATGATTTGTCGCAGTACTGAAAAAGTTGATTTTTGCTTCATTACGAAATTTCTCAAACATTGATTTATGGGTATTCATTTTGAATGGTTTGCCCTCGACAGGAATTCGCCCAAATTCGGCTTCGTCATCAACGGTTGATTCTAAATTTGCACTAACAATATCTGCACTACTGTAAAAGTCAGTAATATCATCGAATAAATATTTTGTATTTTTTGGGGTAAGGACGTCTACAGCTAATAAATCGCCACCACAAGATACTGATATTGACCTTTTCCAAACTTCTGGCGGAACTGGGGGGATAGTAATCATAGGTGGTTGTTTGATTTGAATATTAATATTCTCTGATAAAAAAAATGATTCTAAATCAGAGCCTTTTTCTGCAACTTCCAGTTGATTGAACCAATACCGATAAACCCATTTTAATTGCTCAAATTTATTGTTTGCAATATTATAAACTCCAGTTTCTGGTTGTGGATAATGAAACTGTTCATAAAAAATATAGCTCATTAATAATACGATAAATCGTTGTTTAGTTCTTTTATCGGCATCGATAAGTCGTTTTATTGCATGAATAACTTTATGTCCGTCAAAATTAGGGCCTAAGGTTATTATTATGACAAAACCTGGAATATCTCCTGATTCTGTTGGTTCTCTTTTTACTATAAACCAGTCGTGAATATCGATTATATTATTCTTTTCTTCATCATATGATGAGTATATAGTGAGAAAAGAGGATATTATGTCCAGCGTTACCTGTGGCTCAATTTCACAAATCCAACTGAAAATATCTATTAAATCATTGGCTTCTTGTGCGGATAAAGACTCGGGTAAGGGATAGGTACCTGTTATTGTCTTTTGAAGGTTTTTTATCATTTCATCAATTTGAATATGATCAAAGCAATTTTTTATATTATTAACATTAACAATCTCATTTATATTAAATTCCATTGATTACCACCTATATTTTAAATATAAAAAAATAAATGTTTATAAAATAAATACTTCAATAACTATATTTAGTTTATTACTATGTATTTTTTAGCTTTATACTCTTTATCTTATTATTTGTCATTTTCTTGTTAATGACTAAAGTATAGAAGGTATTATTGAAAATACAAAAAATTAACGCTGTATTTTTTATTTCTCTCTTATATTTTATGTTTTAAACTCTGGCGAGGTACATTTTTTAATTTATTTATTATGTGTGTTTTTAATGGTAATACAAATATCTTGTAGAATATTAAATAGTAATATACACATAATATGTGATTATATTCGTATATTATTGTTCAGTTAATTATGGTTTTAATCTTTTAAAGATGAAAGTGAATGATTTATTGAGCTAGAATTTATAATATAAGGTGTAGTTGTATTATGAGCAAATATATTATTTCAAAGATTGATAAAGGCTATAACCCGTTATTGCTCCAGCAACATCATAAGCAAAATCATGCCAGCTCCAACCAGTGCCTGCTGGTCTGCTATCATAAAGTTCTTTAGCAGCACCAAGAGAAATGGAGAATAGTAAGCCAAATTGTGCCGCTTTTCTGTGTTGCCAATTTTGTTTATCTGCATAGGCATTTGCACCGATTGCTGCTGCCGCAGAAAATGCAAAATGCTGGGCTTTATCTTTGCCTTGCCAATTATCATTTGCCCAATGAAAACCTGAGCATCCTGTTGTAAAAAATAATGATATCAATAATAGAGAAAATAATTTTTTATATTGTTTCATCTTATTTATTAATCAACATAAGTTAAAAAAACGCCACAGATGTGGCGCTATTCAATAAACTAATTCTATATTACAAGATCCGGCTAATTAACCTATCAACTCTTATACGACGTAATCGACGAATAAGTTTTTTCACTTTTATAGGATAACTTTGAATACTTTCTAATTCTCGATAATGATTGACAACTTTTGTATGCATACGAATACATTCTAACTCTTGATGGCGTTGTTCTTGCATTTCTTGGTTAGGATCATGAATGAGTACAGCATTTTCAAGATCAAGCCCCCAAGCACGAGGATTTAAGTTATTACCTGTAATCAGTTGCCAATGTTTATCTACCCACATTCCTTTTAGATGGAATGTATTATCTTCATCTTTCCACAAGCGAATGGTCAGCTGTTTGTTATCAATAAACCTCTGTAAGCGGCTAACGAAGCGACGTAGATTTATTTCATACAGATAAGGAAGAGCACCAATAATTTTAAATGGCTCTGATGGTGGAATATAGAAATCGTTAGCTGTCTTGTCACCAATGATAATTTCGACTTGTTTACCATTCCTGAGTAATTTAGTAATAATTCGAACAAGTAAAGCAGGAAGATTAAAATAAGGCGTACAAATTGTTAGTTTATCTTCTGTTGAGCTCATGAGATGAGTAATCGTACAATTAAGCTCATTTTTTTTACCTAAACCAACTAATGGCGTTACCGCGAGTTCAGTATTAGAAGCATTATTTGTAAAATTATAAGTACTTGCTTTTAATGCAGCTCTAAATTGTTTGATATCATTTTTAAATTCGGCTGTTTTAGGTTTAGTTGCAGAATTTAATAAATGCGTTGCTTCCGCAGGTAAAAATGCTTGATCAATATAAGCTTTCATTGAAGCGGTTAATTGACTATTTTTTATTAATTGATAACGATCATATCGATATTTATCATGACGTTGTAGATAGACATCATTAATACTCGCGCCACTATATAATAATGTGTCGTCAAATATAAAACCTTTTAGATGTAAAACACCTAAGGCTTCACGAGTATTTACGGGAATACCATAAATAGGAATATCTATATTTGGATAATGTGAAGCAACATCATAATACCAATCTGCATTAGTTGAATTAGCGGCTGCACCAATTCTGCCTCGTTGCGCTCGATGCCAATCAACAAACACTTTAATATCTAATGATGGATTAGCTTGCTTGGCCGCATAGAGTGCATGAAGAATATCTTTACCTGCATCATCTTTTTCTAAATATAAAGCAGTGATGTAGATAGTCTTCTGAGCGAGAGAAATTTGCTCAAGTAAGGCATCACGAAAATCTTCTGTCTTATATAGCGTTCTAACATCAGCAATTGATTGTGACAATTTAGGTAAATTTGCCAAATATTGTTGATGTTTTGCTTGTTTTAATTTTGACAACATCACAGTGTAAATTTTCTCTTATTAGTCCAATAGCAAATCGCTTCATGCCAATAGGTAAGCGAATGATCGGTGGATGATAGCATATTTAGGCTAATCATTTAGAATAAATTGATTTCTGTTTATTTATTGTACATATTGTTGTTGGTTTATTGTTTATAAATGTAAGGTTAAGTTTACAATACCATCCTCGAATTGCACATCGATTTGGAACCCTAATTTCTTAGCTAAACTAATCATATTGCGATTTTCTGGCATGGTGATTGCCGTGAGTTTTTTGATCCCATGTGATCGTGTGTAGCTGAGTAATTTATTCATTAATTGATAACCGAGTGATATCCCTTTCATATCTGATCTTACCAATACCGCAAATTCAGCTTCTTGATTATCCGGATCCGCCATTGCACGAGTGACGCCCAGAATTTCGGGGTGAGTGTCAGGATTTTTTATGGCAACAAAAGCCATTTCACGATCATAGTCAATCTGGGTCATATTGGCGAGATCATCATGTGTAAACTCACTGATTTCACTAAAATAACGATAATACAAATCTTCTTTAGTGACTTGATCAATAAAGGATTTTAATAGTGGTTCATCTTCCGGTAAGATTGGGCGCAACAAACATTTAATGTCTTCTTTGAGTGAGATTGTTTCTTCAAGTTCACTTGGATAAGGGCGAATGGCTAGTCTAGATTTTTGATTTTCATCATCCTGAACTAATTCCATAGAAACATCAAGCAAAGTGAATTCATTACCTGAAGCAAGTAAAGGGTGAATATCAAGTCGTGAAATATTTGGGCAATCAATAATTAAGTTGGATACACGGACAAGTAGGCTAGCTAAACCTGAAATATCTAATGGGGTTAGCGCGCTTCGAGGCTTAATTTTATAGCCTTTTATGGCTTGAATAACCAAATATCTTGCGAGTGCTAGATTGAGTGGTGGTAAGGCAACAGCCGCTTGGCTTTCTTGCTGCCATTCAATCCCGCCTTCACCAAGCATGATAAGCGGCCCAAATATTGGATCTTGCTCAACCGCTATCCGTAACTCTTGTGCTCCTGCTCGGTTTGCCATACTTTGCACCAGCAGACCTTCAATTCGTGCATTAGGGAAATTCGTTGAAACTCTTTCAATAATTGCTTTTGCCGCATCACCAACTTCTTTGGCATTACGTAAATAAAGCATGACGCCCTGAACTTCAGATTTATGAACAATATCTGGAGAGCGTAATTTTAGTGCAACGGGATAGCCAATTTTTTCTGCTATTTCAATTGCTTCATCACTGGAGTGCGCAATCCAAGTTGGCAGACTATTTAGCCCGTAAGCTTGCAATATAGGCTGAACTTCATGTGTATCTAAGTGCAGATTATTGTTTTGCAAGGCATCTTGAATATAAACATGAGCTTGCTGCGTATTGGCGGTAATACCGATGGGTAAAGCAGGGGTTTCTTTTAATTGTTTTTGATTTCGACGATATTCAACCATGTGCATAAAAGCACTTATTGCCCCTTCAGGCGTTCGGTAAGTCGGGATACCTGCTTCACTAAATAAACGGCGAGAAGTTTGTGCGGAATATTCACCACACCAGTTAGTGAAGATAGTTAACCATTTGCTTCTAGGGTGCTGTTTAATCGCTTTTATGACTTTTTCGGCAACTGTTCTGCTTTCTGTAATCGCGCTTGGTGTATAAATAAGAAGCAAAGCATCATGATCGTGGCTATCGAGCATTTTATTTAAGACTGCAATATAGCGATCAATTGTTGAGTCATCCCCTAAATTAATTGGATTTTGCGTTGATAAATCAAGAGGAAGGAGGACGCTAAGCTCATTTTTTGTCTCTTCACTGAGTGTCGCCAGTTTACCATTTCGCTGTAATAGCTCATCTAATGCCATGGCAGCAGGTGCGGAGCCATTGCTGATAATAGATAAACGTTCACCACGCAATGGCGTCATGTAGCTTAATGTTTCAACGGCTGAAAACATTTCATGCGTATCTTGAACGCGTAGAAGACCGGCTCGTTGAATAGCGGCATCATATGCGGCATCTAAACTGGGTTTCTCACCAAGAAGCTCTTGAGCTTTGCGCGTTCGACCACTTTTAATGACAAGGATAGGCTTATTGCGTGAAGCGCTACGTGAAGCAGAAAGAAAACGTCGTGCATCACTAATACTTTCAATATAAAGCAAAATTGCACTTGTTTTACCATCCCTAGCGAGATAATCCAGTAAGTCATCAATGTCAATATCAAGGCTATCACCTAAGGCGATAAAGTAAGAAAAGCCAATATCACGATGTCTCGCCCAATCCAGCACAGTATTAGATACAGCCGCAGATTGTGAAATAAAAGCGAGCTTGCCTTTTAATATTGGGATTGGTGAAAAGCTGGCATTAAGACCTTGCCAAGGGGCGAGTATTCCTAAGCTATTTGGGCCAAGTATTCTGATTTGATATTGTTGGGCTATTTTTTTGAGTTCATGAAATTGAATGGATGGCGATGATAAAATAATAACAACTTTGCAGCCATATTCGCCTAATTGCCGTAAACACTCGATATTTTTTGCATGATGTGTGCAAATTACCGCGAGTTCGGGTTTTAAAGGCAGTTTATCAATTGATGGGTAAGCAAGCACACCAAAGATTGAGTTTCTATTTGGATTCACGGGTAGAATGGGACCTTTAAAACCATTTGTTAGCAGGTTTTTCATCATGACAGAACCCGCTCGGTTTGGATCTTCTGAGGCACCAATAACCGCAATGGATTTTGGTCTAAATAATGACTCTAATTGACTCACTAATCCCATGGCAGAAAACCTTTTGCTTTGGTGAGCGCAACCATCGCTCAATTAACATTAAGATATTGATTAATACTAAGCCGTATCTCATTCTTAACGCCAGTTTAACCTGCCAAGTTTATAAGCATGTTCACGTTTTAGATTAATCTAGCTGTGATTTCCTACCTAATGGTTATCATTCACTCGGGTAAATAGGATTAATGGCAGCCTCTTTCTCACTAAGTTCTGCACGTAGTTTTTGAGCTACAGGGTGATGAGGTTTGCCTTCCAAGTATTTTTGTCTAAATAGGTTGAAATGGTTGAATAACTGTTCTGAAGCAGGAATATCCCCCGCAAGCTCAAGCACTGTTGCAGCGACTTCTGCGGTGCAGTGTTGATCTTCTCGTGATGGTGTGCGCAGTAAGTAATCTGTACGTGCTTTAGTATTAATAGATAAAATTGGAATATCATCAAGATAAGGACTTTTTCGAAACATTTTTCGCGCTTCAGGCCAAGTACCATCCAGTAGAATAAAAAGTGCAGGTTTATCATTGAGTATTGGTTGATTAACAACTGTTCTGCCTTCTTGTGCATAGCTTTCTGGAAAAATGAGATAAGGTTGTCTGGTTGTATCTTTGAGCGCTGACAGCAGTTGTTCTTCAGGATTTGTTCTTGACCATTGAAATGCTAATGTATCAGGTAAGATATCAGCGATTAATTTTCCTGTATTACTTGGTTTGAATACTTCGCCATCAAACATAATTAAACAAAATTGGCTGCTTGCGTGAGAAGATTGTGTTTCTTGGCAGAGACATTGTGGAACAGGTAATAGACAATATTGACAGCGTTTTACCCGGCAACCTCTTGCTTTAAAAGCTTTAGTTGAAAGTAACAAACGTTGTTGGCGTAAAGTATAAACGGCATTTTGAGTCATGTTAGAGGCTGTATTTGGCAGTTGTCAAAAACAAAGCGCACATTGTACGGAAATCTATGTAAGGGTGATAGCGCTATATTCGATATCTTTTCAGTGCGATAATAGAGGTATCAGTGGCGTAGTTTGGCAACATCATGTAATCTTCGCGCCATAGCTTAGTAGGGGATATGAATGAACGACTCTAGCGATTTTAATGGTAAGAAAGGCAAAGTAAAAGTGATGTTCGTCCGTAGTGAAGGACAGGATGACACTAAAGGGTATAAAGGCAAAGATAAACGCCAACAAGATAATAAGAAAAGAGATGGACGCGGTGGACGTAATGAACGTTCAGAGCGTTCAGGTCGCTCAGAAGGTAATCGAGGTGGTTATTCACCAGAACGTTCACCATGGCGCACGGTTTCTAAGCCAGATAGTGATGAATTGATCCCTGATCACGGTGGTATTTCGGGTAAGAGTCAAATTGATCCGGAACAACTACGTAAACAGCGCCAAGAAGAAACGCGAATTTATGGTGAGAATGCTTGCCAAGCCATGTTTAAAAATCGCCCTGATGCGATTGTACGTGCATGGTTTTTGCAATCAGTCACACCACGTTTTCGTGATGCGTTAAAATGGATGGCTGCAAACCGTAAAGCATATCATGTGGTTGACGATGAAGAGTTAACAAAAGCTTCAGGCACTGAGCATCATGGCGGCGTATGTTTTATTATCAAAAAACGCGGTGGCATGGATGTTGAAACGTATTTACAACAAGCACCTGCGAAAGATTGTGTATTAGCCTTAGAAGATGTCGGGAATCCTCATAATTTAGGCGGGATCATGCGGAGTTGTGCGCACTTTGGCGTGCAAGGTGTCATTTTACAAGATGCAGGTATGCTTGAATCTGGTGCTGCAATCCGTACCGCAGAAGGTGGAGCAGAGCACATTAAAGCTATTGATGCAGATGGTTTAACTTCCACATTGAATAAATTTCGTGATGCTGGTTATACTATCGTCACAACATCTAGCCATAAAGGCAGCCAAGATATTGCCACAGCTAAGTTACCTGAAAAAATGGTACTTGTTCTCGGCCAAGAGAGTGATGGTTTGAGCGATAGTGTGTGGGATCATGGCGACATGAGCTTATACATTGGCGGTACTGGAAAAGTAGAAAGTCTCAATGTTTCTGTGGCAACCGGCATTATGCTTGCGCAGTGGTGGCAGCAAAATAATGTTAAAAAGTAATATTAAATAGTTATCTTATATATAATTAAGATATTAACTAGATAAAAAACGGTATATTTATTAGCGGTTACCCGCTGCCAATATACCGTTTTTTTGTTTTTGTCTATTTTGCTGTTAAATTTACTCCGCAAAATAGACAATAAAATGACTGACCAATTTCTATTCTAAAGTGGTGTCGCTTTGTCAGTGTGCTCCACCGCCTTCACTTTTTGAGCCTGGGCTAAACGGGGGTTTTGCAAACCAAATAACGACCATTAACAGAATAAACACACCAGCAGACAACCAGAAAATTTCATTTGCAGAAATAATGAGGACTTGATCTGTAATTGTTTTTGCAAGATAAGCAGAACGTTGCATCTCATTCATCCCTATTTTTTCTAGCTCACTGAGCATATGTTGTGAATTAGGGTTATAAGGATTCACAAATTCTGTCAGAGTTTCATGATGCATAGCTTCGCGTTGCGTCCACATTGTCGTGGTGATTGACGTCCCGATGGCACCTGCTAATGTTCGTGTGAAGTTTGATAAACTGGATGCAGAAGCCATTCTTTCTGGTGGCAAACCAGATAAAGTAATGGTTGTTAGTGGCATAAAGAAACACGCAATTGCCAATCCTTGTACAAATTGTGGCCATGCTGCTTCTGCAAAGCTCATGCCAGGCTCAAAGGTATAAGCTCGCCAGTAATAACACAATGCATAGATAATAAAGCTAAATGTGACCAAATAGCGCATATCAATCCGGTTTCCAAATCGACCAATGATTGGTGTGATCAATAATGGGAGAAGCCCAACTGGTGCGGAAGCAAGACCTGCCCATGTCGCCGTGTAACCATAAACCATTTGCAATAGTTGTGGTATAAGGACAATCGTCCCAAAATACAGCATATAAGCAAGGCTAAGAGCAATACAACCAATGGTAAAGTTGCGTTCTTTAAATAATGATAGGTCAATAACGGGATGTTCGTCAGTGAGCTCCCAAACAATTAAAAAGGCAATTGCGACAACGGCAATAATAGTTAAAACAATTATTTCAGTTGAATTAAACCAATCAAGTTCTTTTCCCTGATCAAGCATGATTTGTAGTGCACCAATACCTACCACAAGTAACACTAAGCCTACAGTATCAATTGGTCTAATCGATATTTGGGTTTCTCGGCCTTTTAATGTTCGCATTATGGCAAAAATAATGGCGATGCTAAACGGAACGTTAATGAAGAATATCCATCCCCAATGATAGTTATCACTAATATAGCCACCCAAAATAGGTCCACAAATTGGTGCAACAACAATGGTCATAGACCAGAGTGCTAATGCCATATTGCGTTTGAGCGGTGGATAGTTATTGAGCAGTAAGCTTTGTGATAATGGGATCAATGGGCCTGCAACTAAACCTTGCAGAACACGAAAGAGGATCAACATTTCTAGGCTGTTAGAAATACCACATAGCCATGATGTCAGAGCAAACAGCCCGGTTGACCATAAAAATAGCCGAACTTCACCAATTCGACGCGCTAGCCAGCCGGTAATTGGAATTGAAATTGCGTTAGCCACACCAAAAGAGGTGATAACCCAAGTTCCTTGTGTGTTGGAAGCACCCAAATTACCGGCAATAGTGGGTATGGCAACGTTAGCAATGGTTGAGTCCAAAACTTGCATGAAGGTTGCTAATGATAAAGCAATCGTCATCCAAGCAAGTTTTGCGCCCGTTAAAGGTGTATTTGTCATCTTTACACCTCGAATTATTTGTTTCCTGAGTTATTATTAATTATCTCAGTAACTATTTTATCCGCAGGAGACATATCAATAGCGAGTGCAGATGTGTGATAAGCTGGCGCACTACGCATATCTTTTGATAATACTTTGCCATCTTTATTCAGTGTATCAACAGTCACTTCTGTTGATAACCCAATGCGTAACGGGTATTTTTCAAGTTGAGTTGGCTCTAAAGCAATTCGCACAGGCAAACGTTGGACAACTTTAATCCAGTTACCTGTGGCATTTTGAGAAGGAAGCAAAGAGAATGCACTGCCTGTTCCCATATCTAAGCCAACGACTGTGCCATTAAAAACAATGTCTTTGCCATAAAAGTCTAAGGTCACTTTTGCGGGCTGACCAATGCGCATATCCGCAAGTTGAGTTTCTTTAAAATTGGCATCAATCCACATTCCTTGAGAAGGAACAATTGCCATCAATGGGGTTGCGGTGGTGATTTGAGAACCTACCTGAACACTTCGGCGGGAAACATAACCATCAACAGGACTGACGATTTTGGTTCTTTGTAGTGCAAGCCAAGCATTTCTCACCTCTGTTGCTGCTTGTTCGACCGCAGGTTGTTTTGCTAATGGGGTATCGAGAACAATGGCATTATTTGCATTGAGTTGTTCAACTGCAACTTCAAGTGCTGCTCTTGCACTAACAACGGCTTCTCGCGCATGTTGTAATTCTTCTTTTCCAATAAGATTACTACTACCGAGTACTTCGCGACGTTTTAAGTCATTTTGCAAGCGAACTAATTCTGATTTTTTCATATCAATGTTAGCTTGATATTGACGACTATTAATAATTTGCTGGTGGGATTGACGCACGCTATTGGCCAATGTTGTTTTTGCTTTATCCAGAGATAGCTCAGCATCTCTTGGGTCCAATTCGACCAGAATCTCGCCACTTTTTACGAAATCGGTATTATCGACATTCACGGTCATCACACTACCTGAGATTTGGGATTGGATTTGTACTTGATTCCCCGCAACATAAGCATTATCAGTTGATTCATAATGTCTTAGAACTAAAAACCAATATATGCTCCAACCAACACCAATAGCAATAAAGAACAACATAAGTAATATTAACGCATTTTTACGTTGTCTTTTTTTGTTACGAGGTGGTTTAGTTGTATGCTGCAATTCCTCTTGGGTACTCATGTAAGTGTTTCTCCGCTAAATTCGCATTTAGATCACAAAAATTTCCAGTAGTTAACTATAACTACTGGAAACTAAAACAATAATTGATAAATCGCTTGATGGGATATTGTAAGCTTTAGACAGAAAGAATAACGAAATTTTACTGACTGAAAAGGTTTTTTTCGTTCATCATCTTATAAATGGCTCAAATACATTAACCCTAAAATAATAAGGGCAATTATTTACTGTAATCTTTAACTGAATCTAACTTTAGTAATAATTTGCGCATTAATTTATTCAACTGCTGTTTTTCTTCATTATCTAGAACAGACCAAATATCTTTTAGCGCGGCATGCTGAGGGGGAAGTAATCCGGCTAAAAATTCAGCACCTTTCTCAGTTAGATGAAGGTGAAGACAACGGCGGTCGTTATTACTCTCTTTTCTTTCAATCCAACCATTTTTTTCTAATTCATCAGCTATACGAGTTGCATTTGTACGTGATGAACCGAGCGCTGTACTGAGCTCTGAAGGTTGAATGCTACGGGAATCTTCAGTATCAAGTATCAGCAAAGCCATAAAAAGGGTTTCATTGATCCCTTGTGCTTTTAGCATGTTATTGCGAGATTCAAGTAACTTGCTATGAACGTGCATGCTCAGGCGAGTTAAGAGAATTTCTTGATATGGGATTGGATTACTGTGCGAATCTTGCTGTGCGACCCGAGTATTTAATAATTCTTCTGTTGGGGTAAATGAACTTTCCATTAAACTTTCCATTATTTTGGATACCTTATTAGTTTCAGTTGGTAAGATTGCAGCTGTCATCAACTATCTAAATGGTATATCAAAAGCTAAAATTAGCAATTGTAGTTAATCGATGTCATAAAATTTAAAGTCATCACTCATAAATTTTATGAATGCAATTTATTCGGTTTAGTATAGCGCAACTAAACTTTCTTGCCTTTTGAGTTATTTTAAATCAATAAAATCATCTTATTAGCTTACTCTTTTATAGTAATTAATACCGGGAGAAACTATAAATAACAATGCTAAAGTGGTGTTTAACTACTTTTCACATGGCTATATTGTAATATTAGTAAAGTATTCCGCTATTAGCTAAATAAAAGCACATTTAAATAAAATAAATGTTAATCATAAGTTAATATAATGATTGACGGTGTAAATTATATTATACAATACATTGTTAAAATACTTTTATTTAACTGTGTTATCAGATGACATTTTTTATTGCAACTATTTTAGTATGAAATTACATACGAACTATGAGTAATATTTATCCGTATTTTCCAGTAAAAAGTGGCGATGAATATGGCATTTTCAATACGAATTCATTAGTTTATTTTATGAAATTATGATGATTGATCAATATTGTCAATTAATATGTGTCGGTGATAAATCGATATCATTGATATTGTGTTGATAACACAAAGTAGGGAAATAGCATAATTATGGTATTTTACCAAAAGATTAAAACCAGCTATGCTGGCTTTAATCGTTTAAGACAGTGAGAAAAAGTATTTCTATCTTTTATTCATCAGTAGGTGTGATATTAGGATCAAAACGGAAACCAATAATCCAGACAATGATACTTATTACACATAAAATCCCCCCTGAAATGGCAATACCTTCCCAACCTGCTTTCTCATAGGCATATCCTGATAATAAAGAACCGAGTGCACCACCAATAAAATAACTGGTCATATAGCCTGCGGTTAGGCGGTTTCGTGCTTCAGGAAGAATACGATAAAGGGTGCTTTGGTTTGTTACATGTACAGCTTGAACAGCAAGGTCGAGGATCAGAACACCAATAATGAAAGCGATTAAAGAATATTTTGCTAAACCAATTGGGATCCAAGATAGTAGCAGTAACACCAAACCAATAGTGGTGACATATTTACCTTTGCCTTTATCAACTAAATGGCCTGCTTGAGTTGCCATAAGGGCACCTGCTGCGCCGACAAGCCCAAAAAGCCCAATTGTTCCTTCCGAATAATTAAATGGCGGGCTAGCCAGTAAGAAGGCCATTGCTGTCCAAAGTAGTGCGAAATTTGCAAAAGATAAGGCACCTAATAGGGCTCGAACGGCTAAAACTGGAGTACTACAAAATAGCTGACCAATAGAGAACAGTAATTGAAAATAGTTAAGATGTGTTTTTTGGTGATAACGAGGCAGTTTATATGCCATCACAATAATTAATAGGACGAGCAGCGCAAAAGCGACCCAATAAATGGCTCTCCAACCTCCAACCATTGCAACTGCACCTGAAATTGTTCTTGCAAGTAAAATCCCAAGAAGCAGGCCGCTCATGATAATACCAACAGATTTTCCTCTTTGACTTGGTTTGGCGAGGGTGGCTGCCATTGGAATGAGCACTTGAGCAACAACAGAAAATAACCCAGTTAGCGCCGTACCTAAGAGAATTTGCCAAATATTATCTGACAAGGAAGTGATTAGTAGCCCTAAAGCGGATAAAGATGTCATCACTAAAACAAGGCTTTTACGTTCGAAAATGTCGCCAAGAGGCACTAAAAACAGTAAACCTGCTGCATAACCTAATTGGGCCGCTGTGACGATAAAGCCTGCCATATTGGTAGTTAAATTAAATTGTGTCGCAATTGTCTCGAGGAGAGGCTGTGCATAATAGTTACTTGCGACAACAAGTCCTGTGGCAATCGCCATTAGGACAACAAGTCCGGTAGTTAACTCTGCTTGTGGAGTTTTATTCATTGATTGTACACCCATAATTTATGACAATATGACTGTAGATTTATCATATTTTAAGTCACTCTATTCGTTAATATTTCTATTGGTGTTAGTGAACAATTACTAACTGCCTAATCATTTTTTATTTAGCTATAACTCAAATTGATTGGAGTATAGATAAAATAGGATATTCCTTGATGGATTTTTCATTCAATGAAATAACGGCATATTATATAGAATATATATTGTCACATAGAGTAAGCAAAAAATGCCAATTTAATTAAGGTGACAAGATTTGCATATGATTAGCGGGAACTGCATGATTTTGATGAAAAGTATACCATAATAATGCGGTAGAATAGGCAGGAATAGACTTAGTAACAGTATGATTGTTATTTGCTATTACAGTTATTGTTATAATCATTCATATTTTAATTATAGATATTAAAATGATTATTTTATCGACGTATATGACTTTTGATTAATTTTTGATTTTAAAAAAAATCAGTTAAATATCATTCAATAAATTACGTTAAATAATATTGTATTTTTAATTATTAAGTATATTTACCTTTTTAGATTAGGGCCACATAAGTATGTGACCCTATATTTAGCTTTTTATCTCTACAAATCAGAGATGATATTATTTATTTGCCGCTTGACGAGCTTGCTCAATCCATCCATCAAAGGTTGATTGGTGAGCTTTAATCCAAGCATCAGTATGACGTTGAATATCAGCTTGTGATGATTGGCCATTATGCATTCTTAAATTCTGTGCATTAATGTCGGCAACAGGAAGTTTCATCACTTCAAATAGTTTTGCAGCCGCAGGATTCTCTTGTGCCCATTTTTTATTGGCAACAATATGCATAGTGCTTGGTGGGAAACCATAATTTTTACCATTAGGTAATTTGGTCTCTGTTTTTTCGCCATTTGGCATTGAAGAGAAAGGCACATCTAACCAAGTCACATCACGGCCAGGTTTGAGAACATCACCAATCCAATAAGGTGTCCATGTATAATAAAGAATGGGTTTACCTTCTTTATAACGGGTAATCGTATCTGCCATCATTGCAGAGTAGTTACCCTGATTATGCTCAACAGTTTTTTCTAGACCATAGGCTTTTAAATGGTTATTTATTGCAGCTTCACATCCCCAGCCAGGATTACAACCCGTTAAGTCTGCTTTACCATTACCATTGGAATCAAACAGTTTAGCAATTTTAGGATCTTTTAATTGCTCGATATTGGTGATGTTATATTTTTGCGCAGTTTTTTTATCAATAAGATAACCTTGCGCTGCATTTACGACATAGTCGCCTTGACGATAAAACGCTTTGTCACCACCTGCGGATTCATATTGAGCATTGTGTAATGGCACCCAACTAACCGCTAAGTAAGTTGCATCACCATTGGCGATGGATGCATAAGCGACGTTATAGTCAACTTCTTTTATCGGCTCAACTTCATAGCCAAGTTTTTCAAGTGCTTTAGCAACAATTAAAGTTTGGAATGTTTCTTCACTGATTGTACTTTGTACAGGGCTAACTTTAATGCCTTTGCCGGGCAGATTTTCTGCATTGGCTAAAGGGACGGCAAAAAGTGTCGTTAGAGCAGTTGCCAATATAATTGATTTTTTCATTATAGGGACCTCTGTTGTGTTTGAGTTAGTCTGTTTTTTTGCTAAATGGGCGAGTGAGCAGACCAATAGGGCCGTGTTGATACCAGCGACCAGACATTTTGCCGCGAGCATTTTTCCCCAATGATTGCGTTAAGCGATCAAGCACAATCGCAAGGACAACAATACCAACCCCACCGACGGAGGCGAGGCCCATATCGAGGCGACCAATACCACGTAAGACCATTTGCCCTAAACCACCAACTGCTATCATTGAAGCAATCACAACCATAGAAAGTGCTAACATCAATGTTTGGTTTACACCTGCCATGATGGTTGGCATTGCTAAAGGTAACTGAACTTTAAATAACATTTGACGAGGACTGGCACCGAAAGATTCAGCAGCTTCAATTAAATCTGCGGGCACTTGCTTAATACCTAAAATAGTGAGTCGGATAATGGGGGGCAAAGCAAAGATAATCGTCACGACAACGCCGGGCACATTACCAATCCCAAACAGCATCACGATAGGAACAAGATAGACGAAAGCGGGGGTTGTTTGCATTGCATCAAGTAACGGCCTGACTATTTTTGCAGCCCTATCACTGCGAGCAAGCCAAATTCCCAAAGGTAGCCCAATAATGATACAGAACATTAAAGAGGTCAGTACCAATGAAAGTGTGACCATTGCTTCAGACCAAGCTCCAATTGCACCGATCACTATCATGGAAATGAATGTCGCTACTCCCATTGCTTTTCCGGCTAATTGCCATGCAATTAATGCAAACAAAATAATGGCAACCGGTGAGGGTAATGAGGTTAGAAACTGTTCAAATCCACTGAGAATAAAGTCAATGGGTACACGTATTCCCTGAAATACAGGACGGAAATGGAGCACTATCCAGTCGATAGCATGAGTAACCCAAGAATCTAAAGGGATTAATGTATGCTGAAAAGGATCCATGATATTAAAGTGCTCAGTTACAGGCGCATCTGTTGGCACTGCATCTAGCCAATCACTCCCACCTGAGTCTTGTACACTTCCAGCATCTGTGGTGCTTCCCCATGGGTCACTTTCAGTTGTTTGATTATTTTCAGATGTTGCAGCCCACGGATCATCTGACTGCGTGACCTCGGGACTATTTTGTGTTGAGGCATCCGTCATCTCTGTGCTGGCCCAAGGATCTTGGTCATTAATTGGATGTTCTTGAGTTTTATGACTCATTCGGTGTCTCCTTATCTAAAGCTTGTAACAGCATTCCTTTTGATATCACGCCAAGGTAGTGATTTTTTTCATTAACCACAGGCATTGCACAAGGCGCTTGCGCAATAATGGAAATTACTTCATTAAGTGGAGTTTCCCCTTGGATTGGTGTTAAGTCGGGAATAATGGCTGCTTCAATCCCTTTTTTCTCATGAAGTGCTTTTTCAAGCGAATCGACGGAAACGACACCGGCAAAAGTATGTCCACGTGAAATTAAATAGCCATAATTTCGGTCATCATCGTTAAGCACTTTTAAAGCAGAACGTGGACCAAAACCTGCTGCGACGTGAAGTAATGCATCCGCGCGTCGACGTGCAATGTCTTTTGCACTGAAGACTTGGCTAATATCGACGCCACGGAAGAATGTTTTAACATAATCATTTGCTGGATTATTTAAAATTTCATCTGGCGTACCAACTTGGACAACAACCCCACCTTGCATGATGGCAATGCGATCACCAATGCGCATTGCTTCATCAAGGTCATGTGAAATAAAAATGATGGTGCGCTGTTTATCACCTTGCAGTGATAAGAGTTCATCCTGCATTTCTGTTCGAATTAAGGGATCAAGTGCAGAGAAAGCTTCATCCATCAGCAGGATATCAGGATCGTTGGCGAGTGCACGCGCAAGACCAATACGCTGTCTCATTCCGCCTGATAATTCATCAGGATATGAATTTGCCCATTTCTCAAGGTTGACTTGGCGTAAGGCATCCATCGCTTTTTTGTGGCGCTCTTCTTTGCTCATTCCTGATAACTCCATACCAAAAGCGGTATTGTCGATAACATTCATGTGCGGCATTAATGCAAAAGATTGGAATACCATACTGATTTTGGTACGTCTGACTTGACGCAATGCTTTTTCTGAAATGTTGGAGATATCTTCTCCATCAATGAGAACTTGGCCACTTGTTGGTTCAATTAATCGATTGAGAAGGCGTACTAATGTTGATTTACCTGAACCAGAAAGTCCCATCACAACAAAAATTTCGCCTTCTTCAATGGCTAAATTGGCGTTTTTTACTCCAACTGTTGAGCCTGTTTTTTCAAAGATTTCGTCTTTGCCCATTCCTGATTCTAAAAGCTTTAAAGCGTGTTCAGGATGTTCCCCAAATATTTTATAAAGATTTTTAACTTCTAATTTTATTGCCATACGGTAATTACCCATTTTTCAATTAATAAATATGAGTGCATCAGTATTCAAATTAAAGTGAATTCAGTTATCTGATGACTAAAAATTTGAATGCTAGTGTTTAACTATTTCTTTGAAAATGATTAGGGTAGATATTCCTATTTTGTTTAATATGAATTAAATAATTATGATTTAAAATCCGCAACTCCATTTGAGGTTATTAATAAATTTTGCAAGCAATATAAGCTAACATAATAAAATGCGCTGACAACCCTTGGTTAAGGACAATTAATCAAAAAAAAGAGGTCAATGAATTAATATGAATTTTAAAACTATGTTTTTTATGCCTTTCAATTTTGGTAATTAATCATAGGTTTGATAATAAGTAACTTTTTGTTACCAATACATTTATTTTTAATATTTAAATGCATTTTTTATCAAAATACTTCTTTAAAAAGTGAATGTTATAGGCGGTTGAGGGAAGACCAAATAAATTTGTAAAGAATTTCAAGATAAAGCTAAATTAATAAAAATAATTAATGTTTTTTGCCCATTGATAATGATGAATGTGAATAGTTAACATATTTTGCTCGTCAAAAATTGATTTTGTTACAGGAAAATAGTGAGTTTATGAATTTTTTAGGACGAAAAATAAGCGAAAAAAATCCCACAAAATAAATATGATATTATTCAGTGGGATGGGTTTTTAACGGCTATTTGAATGATTGATTAAATAAATTAACTTATTACTAGAAATCCCAGTCATCATCTTCTGTACTGACAGCTTTGCCAATCACATATGATGATCCTGAGCCGGAAAAGAAATCATGATTCTCGTTTGCATCAGGGGATAAAGCTGACAATATAGCAGGACTGACATCAGTAACAACATCAGGGAATAAAGCTTCATAACCTAAATTCATTAATGCTTTATTTGCATTATAATGAAGGAATTTTTTAACATCTTCAGTCCAGCCAACAGTGTCATATAATTCCTGAGTATAGTTAACTTCATTTTCATATAAATCAAACATCAGAGAGAAAGTGAAATCTTTAATATCGTTCTGTACTTTCTCATCATAATTTAATAATGATTTTTGAAATTTATAGCCAATATAATAACCATGAATAGCTTCATCTCGAATAATAAGGCGAATTAAATCCGCAGTATTTGTGAGCTTACCTCGGCTAGACCAATACATAGGTAAATAGAAGCCAGAATAAAACAAGAAGGATTCTAAAAATACACTAGCGACCTTTTTTTTCAATGGATGAGAATCGCAATAATATGACAAGATTATCTTGGCTTTATTCTGTAGTGATTTATTCTCTTCACTCCAACGATAAGCATCATCAACATCCGGTGTGGAACAAAACGTTGAAAAAATAGAGCTATATGAGCGCGCATGTACCGCTTCCATAAAACTGATATTCGACAACACTGCTTCTTCATGCGGCGTGAGGGAATCAGGCATCAAACAAGGTGCACCAACAGTATTTTGAATGGTATCGAGTAGTGTTAGTCCTGTAAAAACACGGATAGTAAGCTGCTGCTCTTTTGCTGTTAGCGTGTTCCATGAAGGAATATCATTTGATAAAGGAATTTTTTCTGGTAACCAAAAGTTAGATGTTAAACGGTTCCAAACTTCCAAATCTTTATCATCTTCAATACGGTTCCAGTTAATTGCTTTCACTGGAGTAAGTGGTGAATTGGCGGTCATACTGATTTTCCTTTTATAGCGTACATGAAACACAACCATCAACTTCAGTGCCTTCTAAGGCCGTTTGGCGAAGCCTAATGTAATACAGTGTTTTAATTCCCTTACGCCATGCATAAATTTGTGCTTTGTTGATATCACGCGTTGTTGCATCATCTTTAAAAAAGAGGGTTAAGGATAAACCTTGGTCAACGTGCTGAGTGGCAACTGCATAAGTATCAATAATTTTTTCAGGGCCGATATGGTAAGCATCTTGATAATATTCAAGATTATCATTGGTCATAAATGGAGCGGGGTAATAAACACGACCAATCTTACCTTCTTTACGGATCTCAATACGCGAAACGATAGGGTGAATGCTTGACGTTGAGTTATTTATATAGGATATGGAACCAGTCGGTGGAATAGCCTGTAAGTTCTGGTTGTAGATCCCATGTTCCATAATAGATTGTTTTAGTGACTGCCAATCAGCTTGGGTTGGAATTTCGATGCCCGAACGCCGGAATAATTCTTGAACGACTTGCGTTTTTGGTAGCCAAGTTTGGTCGATATATTTATCAAAATAGTGACCATTAGCATAATCGGAGTGTTCAAAACCATTGAATACAGATTGGCGTTCAATTGCTAATTGATTCGATGTTTTGAGCGCGTGGAAGACCACCGTATAAAAGTAGATATTGGTAAAATCTAATGCTTCTTCAGAACCATAATAAATGTGCTCCCTTGCAAGATAGCCATGTAAATTCATCTGCCCAAGTCCAATAGCATGGGATTGATCATTACCTTGCTTAATTGAAGGAACCGAAGTGATGTGACTCATATCAGAAACGGCTGTTAATGCTCTTACTGCAATTTCAATAGATTGTGCAAAATCAGGTGAATCCATGGTTTTTGCAATATTCATCGAGCCAAGATTACAGCTGATGTCTTTACCAATTTCGCGATAATTTAAATCATCTTCATATAAACTGGCTTTATTGACTTGCAAAATTTCTGAGCAGAGGTTGCTCATATTAATACGGCCAGCAATTGGATTGGCGCGATTTGCTGTATCTTCAAATAAAATGTAGGGATAGCCGGATTCAAATTGAATTTCAGCTAGCGTTTGAAAGAATTCGCGTGCATTAATTTTCTGTTTTTTGATGGATTTATTGTTAACCATCTCATCATATTTTTCAGTGATACTTATTTCTGACATCGGCACGCCATAAACGCGCTCAATATCATAAGGTGAAAATAAGTACATATCTTGATTTTCTTTAGCGAGCTTGAAGGTAATATCAGGAATAACAACGCCAAGAGAGAGTGTTTTGATACGAATTTTTTCATCGGCATTTTCGCGTTTAGTATCCAGAAAACGCATGATGTCAGGATGATGAGCATGTAAATACACCGCACCAGCACCTTGTCTAGCCCCGAGTTGATTGGCGTAGGAAAAGGCATCTTCTAACATTTTCATCACAGGAACAACACCGGAAGATTGATTCTCAATAAACTTAATTGGCGCACCTTGCTCGCGCAAATTAGTCATCAAAAAGGCAACACCGCCCCCGCGCTTAGATAATTGCAATGCCGAGTTAACGGAACGACCAATAGATTCCATGTTGTCTTCTATCCGTAATAGAAAACATGAAACAAGTTCACCACGCTGTTTTTTACCACAATTGAGGAATGTGGGGGTTGCTGGCTGAAAACGCCCGCTAATGATTTCATCAACAAGGTGGCATGCTAGCGTTGTATTTCCTTGTGCTAAGGTTAACGCCACCATACAGACGCGATCTTCGTAGCGTTCAAGGTAACGTTTGCCGTCAAAGGTTTTGAGTGTATAGCTTGTGTAATATTTAAATGCGCCTAAAAATGTCTGAAAACGAAATTTGTGTGCATAGGCTTGTTTAAAGAGCTTTTTGATAAAGGTAAAATCGTATTGCTCTAAGATTTGCGGCTCGTAATAGTTTTCATTCACTAAGAAATCGAGCTTCTCTTTGAGATCATGGAAAAAAACGGTGTTTTGATTTACATGCTGGCGGAAATAGTGATGCGCAGCTTCTTTATCTTTTTCAAACTGAATTTCACCATTACTGTTATAGAGATTTAACATGGCATTAAGTGCATGATAATCAACAGTAGTTTTATTTTGTATGTTTTCCATTGAAATAACTCTAATTATTTTTTTCTCGCCAAAAGATTTCAAGCCCGTCACGGACACGCTGAACATCTCTTTCTGTTCCTAATAATTCAAAGCGATATAAATAAGGAACTTGGCATTTATTCGCAATGATATTGCCGGCAATGGCGTATGCTTCACCGAAATTGGTATTACCCGCAGCAATTACTCCGCGAATAAGTAACCGATTAGCTTCAATATTGAGAAAACGGATCACCTCTTTTGGTACAGCACCTTTGCTACCACCACCGCCGTAAGTAGGCAGAAGTAGAACAAAAGGTTTTGTCGCAATAATCCCGTTATCTGCGCTTCCGATGGGTAAACGCGTTGCGGGAAGAGCTACTTTTTCAACAAAACGATGACAATTCCCCGAATGGCTAGAAAAGTAGATCAGTGATTCCGTTTGCATAAGCCTCTCCTATGCTGAAAGGCGATTGATGATGTCAGGACGAAATCCAGACCAATGTTCTTGGTCTGCGACAACAACAGGGACTTGCTGATAACCTAATTGGCGAACAAAGAGAAGTGCTTCTTGATCTTGCGTTAAGTCAATAACTTGATAAGGAATAGATTTGCGGTCCAGTGCTTGATAGGTCGCATTACATTGAACACAGTCAGGTTTGCTATAAATAGTGATAACAGACATATAATATTCCTTTGGATTTTTGAAAGCATTGCTGTTGTAATCATTGAAAGATGAATACTATATATAGATTAAATTTTTTTCAACCACACAATATATGGTGAGATTTTCTGTAAATGATAATTATTCTAATTATTATGAGGTTAACTATTTTAATGAAAAAATAGTTTTAAAAAGAGATGAACGAATCTGTGATCTAGTCTAAGAAAAAATATCATTGCCAAATAGAATTGATACAGTTTATAACTGTATATACGAACAGATAATTGAATTTCCTTAAGGAGATATTATGTACCATCAATATTTAACTGCGCCGAAAAAATTTCCCAAGCCGTGGGTACAGATTACGGCTGATGATGATGGGATCACTAGTATCTATTTTGTTGAGGAACAGGCACAGCCTGAAAATATCAATGAAATAACTCAGCAATGTGCAAAAGAGCTACAAGAGTATTTTGATAAGAAAAGAACAACATTTACTGTTGCTTTGAATCCGCAAGGCACTGAGTTCCTAAAAAAGGTATGGTCACATTTATCATCGATCCCGTATGGTGAGCGCTGGAGTTATAAAGATCTTGCTTTGAAGCTTGGATCAGTAAACTATTGCCGTGCTGTTGGTATGGCAAATTCTCGCAATCCAATTTCGTTGGTTATCCCTTGTCATCGCGTGTTAGGGCATGATGGTAAGTTAGTGGGTTATACTGGCGGATTAGATATTAAAGGTTGGTTATTAAATCACGAGAAATAATATACCAATAAACTAATAAATATTGGCATTATCATTTAGCTTAGTATCTTTTTGGCTGAAACTTAGCTAATTTGTTAGTCGTTTTCCAAAATAATTAATATTTTTTTATGTTTTTATCGATTTTCGTGATCAAAGTACTAGACAAGTCACTAGTACATCTGATGTACTGAATGGGACACTGATGGTGTGTCTATTTTATATTAAAGGTAATATTGATGTCTAAAGTTAAAGGTAACGTTAAGTGGTTCAACGAGTCTAAAGGTTTCGGTTTTATCACTCCAGAAGATGGTAGCAAAGATGTATTTGTTCATTTTTCTGCGATTACAAGCGACGGTTTCAAAACCCTAGCTGAAGGCCAGAAAGTTGAATTCGAAATCACTGAAGGCGCTAAAGGTCCATCTGCTGTAAACGTTGTCTCTTTGTAATTTAATCATTCTGAATTTAATCACATAGAAACGAATAGCTTAAACCTGCTCCCAATTGGAGCAGGTTTTATTTTATCTGCTAGGCAACAAAAAGCCCCGTAAAACGAGGCTTCATGATCTTTTAAAAGCAATAAACTTAGAAGCGGGTTACTTGACTTCTTCACCTTTCGCTTGGAGATCCGCATGGTAGGAAGAGCGAACGAAAGGACCACAAGCAGCATGAGTGAAGCCCATCGCCATTGCTTCTTCTTTCATTTCATCAAACTCCGCAGGGCTCACATAGCGCTTCACAGGAAGATGATGGCGGCTTGGTTGTAAATACTGCCCAAGTGTTAACATAGTGACACCATGACGGCGTAAATCACGCATAACGTCAATGATTTCTTCATTTGTTTCACCTAAACCAATCATCAGCCCTGATTTAGTTGGAATTTCAGGGTGAGCTTCTTTGAATCTTTCAAGAAGTTTCAGTGACCATTCATAGTTGGCACCAGGACGAACTTGGCGATAAACACGTGGTACGTTTTCTAAGTTGTGGTTAAAAACATCGGGTGGTGTTTCGATCAGAATATCTAATGCTCTATCCATTCTACCGCGAAAGTCTGGTACTAAAGTTTCAATTTTAATGGTTGAATTTTTTTCACGGATTGCGCTAATACAATCAGCAAAGTGCTGAGCACCACCATCACGTAAATCATCACGGTCAACCGATGTGATCACGACATAACGTAACGCCATATCTTTAATAGTTTGGGCGAGTTTGATTGGCTCATTTGCATCTGGCGCATTTGGGCGTCCATGAGCAACATCACAGAAAGGACAGCGGCGGGTACAAATAGCACCCAAAATCATAAAAGTTGCTGTTCCGTGGTTAAAACATTCGGATAAGTTGGGGCAGGATGCTTCTTCACAGACCGAATGCAAACCATTTTTGCGCATTGCAGCTTTGATCCCTTGAATCCGAGTTGAATCTGCCGGCAGCCTAATTTTCATCCAATCGGGTTTACGTAGAATTTCTTCGCGCTCAGTGACAACGTTTTTGACAGGGATCAGCGCCATTTTATCGGCGTCACGATATTTGATTCCGCGTTCTATCTGAATAGGTTTACTCATAATTGTGCCGGTTCCAGGTCTCTTTGAAGTCATTGGATAAGTCTATTTCTGTGAATATTAAGTACGGGAGCCGTTACTTATCCATTAAAATTTATTTGAAAAATGTTAAAAAATTATAGCATGATTACTGAGCAACATGAAATCCTAGTGTGTCACAGAACTGTTTAATTAGCACGGGCTGAACATCGGCTAATGTCACTTGTGGTACAAAATTGCGAAGTTGAATCATTTTTAATTGCGCATAACCGCAAGGATTGATGCGGTTAAAAGGTTCAAGATCCATATTAATATTCAGCGCTAAACCATGAAATGAGCAGCCTTTACGGATACGTAAACCTAATGAGCAAATTTTGTCGCCATTGACATATACACCCGGTGCATCAGGGCGAGGATAGGCATCAACTTGGTAATGTGCGAGTGTTTTAACCACCGTGGTTTCAAGCGCGGTCACGAGATCGCGCACGCCAATTTTGTTGCGTTTCAGATCTAGCATCACATACATAACTTGTTGGCCGGGGCCATGGTAGGTAACTTGTCCACCGCGATCACTTTGGATCACCGGAATATCTCCCGGTGCGAGGACATGCTCTGCTTTGCCCGCTTGACCTTGAGTAAAGACTCGAGGGTGCTCAACAAGCCAAAGTTCATCAGGTGTCTCTTGAACCCGAGTTTCAGTAAACTGGTGCATTTTGTCAGAGATTTTTTGGTAGGGAGCTAACCCGAATTGGCGCACTATAATATTTTTTGTTGACAATATTGTAACATCCACATTAAAACAATGGATCGCTAGTATAACGCTGGTCGGGTTATATCGCTAGTTTTACGCAGTAAAATACTGCAACTAATACAATATTAATATGTTAAATTATATGTTTTATTTAAATAAAGACTCGTGACATTTTTTGAAATATTATCCTCAATAGTCGTAACAAAAAGGTGTTATTATTGAAAACGGTGTACAGTATTCATATACACCGTCAACATGAATTACTTAACCATTCCCCCTTCAGAATAATGAGGATTAGCTTTCATAAAATCTTGATGTATTTTTTTTAAATTGTCATTTTGTGCTTTTTCAGCCTCTTGATATTTTGGTGTCATTATATGGTGATTATGTTTATCCATATCGTCGATATTTTTTATATTACTCTTTGAAGATTTTAAATTTGATGAGAGATTATTGAGTTGGTTCTCAAATTTATCTAATGATTGCATCTTAGATGCATTATGCTTATAAGATGAACTATTAATTTTTCCTTTTAGGTCGTTAACTTTTCCTTTTAAACTAATAAGAGTTGTTTGACCTTTGCTAATATTCTTTTTTACATCATAAATGGCAATATTTTTAGACATGAATGAAAGACTATTCATTGTTTTAGGATTACTTTTTTTACTTAAGTCATCAATAAGATTACTAATTGACTTAAGTTCTTTTTTAAGATTATTAATATCTTGTTTATGAACGGTTTTTTTATCTGTAGATATATTACTTATACTCATTTGTTGCGAGTTAGACAACGAAATATTTGAAATAGACACTATTATATTCCTCATTATATATTTAAAATAGAAATTAGAGAATAATAATCGTCTTATAAAAGAGCAACTGATTCATAATGAATCATTATTTTTCATTATAAATCATATTAAAATAGAGTATTTTTATTAAAATTAAATAATTAATATAAAAACTACGTCTTAATAAATTAATATCTAATTATTAAGACGTAGTTGATTTTAAGTTAGATTAAAAAGCAGAAATATAAATATATGTCAGTGCTATTTTTAGAATAATTAAAGAACCATTTTAACACGTTCTAATGCACCGAGCTCTTCATACAGCTTTTCAACTTGGTCAATGTGAGTTGCATTAATTGTAATTGAAACTGAGTGATAATTACCTTTGCTGCTTGGTTTCACTTCTGGAGAATAATCACCCGGAGCATGGCGTTGAACTACTTCAACGACCTCATCAAGTAGCTCAGGTTCTGCTACTCCCATCACTTTGTAAGTGAATGAGCAAGGGAACTCAAGCAGTTCATTTAATTTGGTTTTCATGGGCGCTCCTAATAGCATAAATAATGCTGATGAGATAATTCATCCCATCAGCTCTTGATATAAAATATATGGGGATGCTCTATAATTTATTCAAGGTCTAACCAAACCAACGATGGAATAGTAATTTAATATAATCAATCAAACGACTGAAAAATCCACCTTCTTCCACATCTTTGAGTACAACAAGTGGGCGTTGTTCAATGGTTTTACCATCAAGTTGGAAGTTAATAGTACCAACTTGTTGCCCTTTACTGAGTGGCGCTTCAAGCTCATTACTTGCAATGTCATAACTTGCTTTGAGATCTTTAAGGCGACCACGAGGAATGGTGAGGAATAGATCTTCAGTTACCCCTAACTTCACTTTATTATCATCACCAAACCAAACTGGTTCTGAGGCAAATTCAACACCGGCTTGTAATGGTTTTACTGTTTCATAAAAACGAAAACCGTAGGTCAGCAGTTTTTTACTTTCTGCATCACGACCTTTCATACTTTTTCCGCCCATAACAGCAGAAATTAGGCGCATATCACCTTCAGTTGCAGAGGCAACTAAATTAAAGCCCGCAGCATTAGTATGACCTGTTTTAATTCCATCAACAGCAAGGCTTTTATCCCATAACAGGCCATTACGGTTTGTTTGGCGGATATTATTAAAGGTAAATTCTTTTTCTTTATAAATCGCGTATTCTTCGGGAACATCGCGGATCAAGGCTTGCCCGATAAGTGCCATATCCCTTGCAGAACTATATTGGCCTTCAGCATCTAAGCCATGAACTGTTTTGAAATGCGTGTTTTGTAGGCCAAGTTTACCAACATAATCATTCATTAAACGCACAAAGTTGCTTTGATCGCCAGCTACATAATCTGCCATAGCAACGCATGCATCATTGCCTGATTGCAAGTTAATTCCGCGTGTTAATTGGGAAACGCTAACGCGATCACCCGGTTTTAAAAACATCAAAGACGAACCTTTGAAAATTGGATTGCCTGTCGCCCATGCATCTTCGTTAACGGTGACCATATCTTCAGCACCAATTTTCCCAGATTTGATTGCTTGGCCAATAACATAGCTAGTCATCATTTTGGTTAAGCTAGCAGGATCGCGGCGTTGATCCGCATTTTTGGCCGCTAAAACTTTACCCGAATTGTAATCAATTAAAATATAAGCTTCAGCATCAATGTCCGGTGCCGAAGGAACAGGTGTATTCGGGAATGGTTCATTTGCATGTGCGATGTTAGTAATAGAAAGAAGCAGGGTGGCGCTTAATAAAGTACAGCGCAACGTGCGCAAAGAAACAGAATTTTTCATGGTTGTATAGTGACATCCGGAATTCGGTTAACACAAGGAGGCGCAGTTTAACAAAGCTATGATGATTAAGAAAAGGGGCTTTGGTACTGCGCCAATATTTTTACACGAGTTTACGACAAATTTTAAGGCGCAATAACCATCGAGGCTTGATGTAGCTCTGCCTGAATGCGTGCTTGTAGATCGACGGCTTGCTGCCTTTCTTTAAATGGCCCTAATTGAACGCGATAAATATTGCTGTAAGGCTGTAGGCGTCCCGGAACATCAAATTTGTTTTTTAAGTTCTTCAGCATGGTATCCGCATTTTGGCGATTACCAATTGCGCCAACTTGCACTAAATAACCCGTTTCAGGAACTGCGTCGACTGGCGCTTCAGCTTGTGGTTCTTGTGGTTCTGTGAGCTTGAAATCGTGTTCAGGCACAACAGGTTCCATTGGAGTCGTTGGTTGCTGCGCTGGGAGAACATTTTCGGGGGTAGGGAGATTTTCCATAACCGGAGTTCCCATTGGGCCTGAACCTAATTGTGGGCGACCTGGCAGCGCATAACTTTGTTTTACAAAATTAGAGCCAATTGTGCCGGGGCCGGATAATGAACCATCTGGCGCAACTTGAATAGCATCTATTTTGATTTTAGTAGACGGCATTAAATTTAAGCGATCAGCAACAGCACGCGACACTGCAATATTTTTGCCTTGTGTATAAGGGCCTCTATCATTAACGCGAACTACCATCATTCGACCATTCATCATATTGGTGATGCGTACATAACTTGGGATCGGAAGTGTTGGGTGTGATGCTGTTAAATCAACAGGATTAATACGTTCACCAATTGCACTCATATTGCCAGTAGCTTCTGTACCATAAATAGAGGCGTAGCCCGTTTGAGAAAATTGTGATGTATCACGAACGATTTGATATTGTTGACCATTTCGCTGATAGTCACTATTTGCAGTTGGGTGATAAGGCTCATAATGAGGCTCAGCACCTAGAACATCCTGAGTTGGCACCGCAGGAATATTCGTAGGTTGCTTGGGCTTTTCTTCAGTAACACATCCGCTAAGCAATGCTGCGGTAATGCTAAGGATAATCCATTGAAAACGCATACTAAGCCTCTTTTATAAACTCTTGGAAAGAAATTTTTTGTGTGTATGAATAGACATGATAATACCGAATCCAGCCATTAAAACAATGAGAGCGGAGCCACCATAGCTGACAAGAGGTAGTGGAACACCAACGACGGGTAATATACCACTGACCATTCCGATATTCACAAATACATAAACAAAAAGGATCAGGATTAAGCCACCAACCATAACGCGGCCAAATGTATTTTGCGCATTAGCGGCAATATACAGTCCTCTTATAATTAGCAGTAGGTAAAGCGCTAATAAAACTAATACACCAATCAAACCAAGCTCTTCGGATAATACTGCAAAGATAAAGTCGGTATGACGCTCAGGCAAAAATTCTAATTGTGATTGTGTACCATGTAACCAACCTTTACCCATCAGGCCACCAGATCCAATGGCAATTTTGGATTGAATAATATGATAGCCAGCACCAAGAGGGTCACTTTCTGGATCAAGCAACATCATCACGCGCGCCCTTTGGTAATCATGCATTAAGAAAAACCACAGTAGAGGGATAAAAGCGGCGAGCGCAACGGCTGCAATGGTAATCAATCGCCAACTCATACCGGCTAAAAACAGCACAAATAAACCTGAAGTAGCGACTAATATTGACGTTCCAAGGTCAGGTTGCGCGGCAACAAGTAAGGTTGGTAAGAAAATAAGTACCAATGCAATCATGGTATTTTTTAATGATGGTGGACATAAATCACGATTCATAAACCTCGCCACCATGAGCGGTACTGCAATTTTGGCGATTTCTGATGGTTGAAAGCGAATAATACCAAGGTCTAGCCAGCGTTGTGCGCCTTTACTTATTTGCCCAAAAGCATCCACAAAGATAAGTAAAATGACACAAAATATATACAGTTGCGGAGCGAGGTTTTCATAAACACGTGGGGGAATTTGTGCCATAACAATCATCACTACCAGCCCAGCAGCGATTTGCCCCATTTTGCGTTCCATCATTTCTATATCTTGCCCACTTGCGCTCCACATGATCATAGCGCTATAAGCAAGTAGCGCTAAAACGATCAGCAGCATAGGCACATCAATGTGCAGACGTGTTGAGAGTGATAATTTATTTTTATCGTCTGTCATAATGTTAACGGTCTTCCTCTGGGCTTGCTGGTGTACTGCTTAGCCGTGTTTTATTGTCACCTAACAGAACATGGTCAAATATTTGTCTAACAAGATCACCGACAGCGGGACCTGCTCCCCCATTTTCTAAAATAATAGCAACAGCAACGGTCGGTTTATCATAAGGAGCATAAGCCATCATTAATTTATGATCGCGTAAATGCTCAGCAAGTTTACTGGCATTGTAGGTTTCATAGCTGAAAACTTGCGCAGTCCCCGATTTAGCGGCTGCTTTATAGGGGGTACCAACAAAGCTACGGCGGCCTGTTCCATTTGGGGCATTCGCAACGCCATACATTCCTTGTTTAGCGATTTCCCAGAAACCTGAATGGATATCACCAATTTGGCTGGTTCCTTTGTCTTCATAAGGAACCATAGCATTGCCTAATTTTGTTCCATAAAGCAAATGTGGCGTCTTTACTTGGCCATCATTGATTAACGTCATCAAGGCTTTAGAAAGTTGGATAGGTGTTGCAGTCCAATAACCTTGCCCAATACCGACGGGAATAGTATCCCCTTGATACCAAGGCTTTTTATAGCGTTTTTGCTTCCATTCGCGAGTCGGCATGATCCCAGAGCGCTCTTCAGCAAGATCAATACCGGTATAGTCACCAAAGCCAAATTTTGACATCCAATTGGATAATCTATCGATTCCCATATCATAGGCAACCTGATAGAAGAAGGTATCCGCTGATTCAATAATCGATTTAGTAACATTTAATTTACCATGTCCCCAGCGTTTCCAGTCACGATAGCGTTTTTCTGAACCAGGTAGCTGCCACCAACCGGGGTCAAAAATGGTGGTAGTTGGTGTGATAACTTTTTCACTTAAAGCCGCAACAGAAATAAACGGTTTTACTGTTGAAGCTGGTGGATACAGCCCTTGAGTTGTCCGATTAATTAATGGTCTGTCTGGGTTATTTAAAAGCGCTTGATAGTCTTTATTTGATATGCCATTAACAAAAAGGTTTGAGTCATAGCTTGGGTTAGAGACCAATGCTAATATTTCACCATTACGCGGATCCGTGACAATGACAGCCGCGCGGCTGGTTGTCAGTAATTTTTCAATATATGTTTGAAGTTCAAGGTCAATGGTTAAATAGATATCACGACCCGCTTGTGGCGGCTGCTCGTGTAATTGGCGAATGACTCGACCACGGCTGTTAACTTCCACTTCTTCATAGCCAGTTTTGCCATGCAAAATATCTTCATAATAGCGCTCAATACCTAATTTTCCGATATCGTAACTGGCGGCATAGTTTGCAGAAAGGCCTTCTTTTTCAAGGCGCTCCACATCTTTATCATTCTTTTTCGCTACATAGCCAATAACATGAGTTAACGCAGAACCATAAGGATATGAACGGCGCTGATAACTTTTGACTTCTAGGCCAGGAAAACGGTATTGATTAACAGCGAAACGAGCAACCTGCACTTCATCGAGTTGTGTTTTTAGTGCAATTGACGTGAAGCGGCGGGAGCGCTTGCGCTCTTTTTCAAAGTTAGCAATATCTTCATCAGTCAGCCCAACAATCTCACGCAATTTATTGAGCGTATCTTGAAGGTCTTCAACTTTTTCCGGAACAATTTCGAGTTGGTAGAATGTTTTATTTAGGGCAAGTTGAACACCATTACGATCGTAAATAATGCCTCGACTTGGTGCAATAGGAACCAGTTTTATGCGGTTGTCGTTTGAGCGAGTTTGATAATCTTCGTGGCGAACAACTTGTAAATGATACAAATTAGTGACAAGAATAGCGGTTAATAACACGATCACGCCGAAAGCAATTAATGCTCGACGGATAAATAACATCGATTCTGCTGTGTGGTCGCGAAAAGGGGTACGCTGATTTTTCATGCCACTGCCATAGTGAATATATTAAAAACTGACTATTCCCGATGATATGGGTGATTAGTCGTAATGCTCCAAGCTCGATAAAGGCTTTCTGCAACAAGTACTCTGACAAGTGGATGGGGCAGAGTTAGTGGAGAAAGAGACCAACTTTGCATAGCGGCATCTTTACAAGCAGGGGCTAACCCTTCCGGTCCGCCAATAAGCAGGCTAACATTTCGCCCGTCTTGTTTCCAACTTTCAAGTTGATTAGCAAGCTTTGGTGTATCCCAGCGATCACCTGGTATATCCAATGTGACAATTCGATTGCCTTTACCAACAGCCGCTAACATCAATTCACCTTCTTTTTCGAGAATGCGTTTAATGTCTGCATTTTTGCCACGTTTTCCTGCGGGTATTTCAATCAGCTCAAAAGGCATATCTTTAGGAAAACGGTGCAGATAATCCATAAAGCCGGTCTGAACCCAGTCCGGCATTTTTGTCCCTACAGCAATGAGTTGTAATTTCAAACTCAGCTCCAGAGTTTTTCAAGTTCATACATGCGACGGCTTTCATCTTGCATGATATGAACAATCGCTTCACCAAGGTCAACGACAATCCAATCAGATACGCCTTGGCCTTCAACGCCAAGTGGATGGAGGCCATTTTTACGGCATGCTTCAATTAAGCGGTCTGCAACAGACATGAGATGGCGGCTTGATGTACCAGTACAGATGACCATTTGGTCAGTAATACTTGATTTTCCACGGACATCAATAGTCATGATATCTTCAGCTTTTGCATCATCAAGCTGAGCGATTATAAATTGTTGAAGTTCAGTTCCTTGCAAAAGGTTCACCTTTTATTCTATTCAAATTATACAGTGCATAAAGTTAAACAATGTTTGTAATATACCTGTTAAGGTCGGGGCATTTTACCCTAGATTTTGAGAAAAATCGGCTAAATTCTTATATATTAATTAATGTGTGGAATTTATATGAGTAACTGCGGCTAAGTTCAAGGAATTTATACAAACTTTACAATGTAATAGACGGCTAAGCAGAGGCGAGAACTAACAATAGAAAATGGAGAATATCTGTCATGCAGGCGCAACTTTTTCCGGTGGCTTTAATGGGAGAAATAACATATCCCACTGATAAAATTGTTAAATTAACTCAAAACCATGTGCAATTTATCTCTCAACTGGGCGATGAGGAATTGGCTGGAGTAATATGCCATGATAATTTATATGATGAGCTTGCGAGACAATTACCTGAAAATACGCCGATATTAAAATGTCGTGAATGGCAAAATGCAGAACAGCTTGACCGATTTTTACTCCAGCTTTATACGCAATATCGTCTCAAGCAACTCATGGCTAATTTAAGTCATCACCAAATCATTCAATTTCATAGTCGACATAAATATTTATTAATGGCGTATTCACCACAAGGCTATCAACTGACTGGAAAGTGGGTTGCTGCTATTCAAAAAAATAGCCAACTCAGTGATTTTTATTCTCAGTATCGTACAACATTGCTCGCTATTCTTGCTCAAACACCACCGCGTAAATTGCAGGTAAACGCGATTCGCCATATTCAAGGCTATTTCAAAAAAATTGCAACAAAAGATGAGAAGATAAATTTAGATGAGGTAATTAATAAATATCTTAATGGGCGTTTATCTATCAACGCGCCTTTAGCCTTGCTGAAACAGCTTCTTACTCAATACCCAAACACCTATTTAAGCGAACAATATTATTTATCACCTTACCCTGAATGTGAACATATCAGGGCGCTAAATTAATTTTGATAAAGATGGTGCTGATAAATGTAATCGATAACAGGTGCAGGGATCAGGTCATAACACGTTTTACCGGATGCCAATGCTTGACGGATTTCAGTGGCTGATATGTTAACTAATGGCGTATTAGCTAAAAAAATATGACCATGGGGTACTTGGCTTAGTTTATTTGGATCGTCTGTTTTATGCTGGTTAAGCCAATCTTGCATTTTGAGATCTTGGAAATCTGCATCATAACCTGGGCGAGAGCACACTAACAGATGACAATAATCCAGTAATTGTTCCCAACCATTCCAAGTATGAATAGATAATAAAGAGTCTTGCCCAATAATAAATGCAAGAGGTTGTTCTGCTCCCATTTCTTGGCGTAAAGACGCCAGCGTTTCAATGGTATAAGAAGGGCTGTTTTTCTCTAACTCTCTGGTATCAATAGTAAATAATGGATTACCTTGTATTGCTAATTTAACCATTTCTAAGCGCTGGCTAGGATTTGCTTTGGGTTGAGGACGATGTGGTGGAACATGATTAGGCAGTAAAATAACTTTTTGTAGGCCAACTTGTTTTGCCAATGCTTCAACTGGACGCAAATGTCCATAATGAATTGGGTCAAATGTCCCACCAAATAGTGCCTGAAGGCCTTCTTGCTTAAAGGTCATGGATAAAACTCTCTGGTAAGGCTGCGGTACATATTAACATCGATAAGGATTGCAAATCTGGCCAGACAGAGTGGCTAAAATCTTGCTTAGCATGCAATTCAGCTTGAGTTAGTAAAAGTAGGGCTGATTGTAATTGATGTAAACTTAGCCGTTGCAAGGCAGCTGTCAGCAACGGACGACGATTTTGCCAAACCTTATGTTGATCAAATAATGATTTTAATGCGGTTGTCGCGGATTGACGTTTTAATGTTAACAGCAACATTAATTCGCGTTGAACCGTGCGTAATAAAATAACGACTTCTGTATCTTCCTGTTGTAACTGCTCAAGAATATGCCATGCCCGGAATGACTTTCCTGCCAACATCGCATCTATCAAATGATATGGCGTGAAATGGGCTGAATTGTTAACAGCACTTTCAACGCGAGGAAGTGTCAATTTACCATCAGGATACAGTAATGAGAGCCGTTCCAATGCTTGAGATAAGGCAAGTAAATTCCCCTCATAACAGTAGCAAAGTAGTTGGTTCGCTTCTGTTTCGAGGTTTAAATTCATATTGCTGGCACGTTTTGAAACCCATTGTGGCAGCCGTTGATATTCAGGTGTTAAACAGCTGATATAAACGCCATCATCACTAATCGCTTTAAACCAAGCACTATTTTCTTGTGCTTTTGTTAGCTTTTGCCCACGTAATAAAAGGAGCAAATCAGGGTGGAGTAATTGAGATAATTTTACCAGTTTTTCTGCCATTGCGGCATTAGGGCCATTTTCGGGCAAAATTAAGGTTAATGATTGGCGAGATGCAAATAAACTCAATGCCTGACAAAGACTAAAAATTTCATCCCAATCAGTATGTTGTTCAAGAGTGAAAGTGAAGTTTTCAAGAAACCCATGAGTGTGAGCAACTTTGCGGATTGCATCTTGGCTTTCTTGAATTAATAGGGGCTCATTGCCCCATATTAAATAGCGGCCTTTCAGAGACTCTTGTAACTGAGAGGCCAGCTGTTCAGGATAAAGACGGATCATTCTGGTTCTACTGACACGGCTTTGGCTGCATTTTCCTTTTCAAGTTCAGCAGTATGAATAATCAGTAATTTACGTACTAACATTCGCGCTGCTTGTTCACGCATTTCTTGTTTGACCAATTCATTTTCAGCATCTTTTGCAAGCGCTTCTAATGGGTTATCAATGAAAGAGCGCTCAACTTGAGTCTGTAACGGGTAGATAGAACCGTTTGGCATTAATACTTGTGCATTAAGGACAAATGTGAGCTGTTTCTCTGCCGATTTACCATCTTGATAAATTGAGACAGTTTCCGTTTTTTCTGATGATCCCGTGATTTTCAATACAGGGATATCTGCCTTGCCATTTTCAACTAAAGTGACATTATTTAACCTAAGTTGTTCTCTAACAGCACGCGTTAACGGGCTATAAGGAGACGTTGAACTTAATTGTAATGTTTTTAGCTCGTCAGGAATTTGTGTTGTTCCTTGCAAGCGAAAACCGCAACCTGCGGTGACTAGCACCGACAGGCTCAGTAATAATGTTATCAGATAGCGCACTCGGCCTCCTTATCAGCCTACTACTAGGTTCAGTAGTTTACCAGGAACATAAATGACTTTACGGATGTTCACGCCCTCAAGGTATTTAGCAACACTGTATTCTTTTGATGCCATATCAAGGACAAATTCTTGATTTGCATCAGCAGGAACAGTTACGCGACCGCGGACTTTACCATTAACTTGGATAACAACCAGTTTGGTGTCATCCACCATAGCGTCTTTATCTGCTATTGGCCAAGCTGCACAATCAACATCATCTGTATGGCCTAATGCTTGCCACATTTCAAAGCACGCATGTGGAATGATTGGGTAGAGCATGATAACAATGGCTTCCAAAGATTCTTGTACTAAAGCGCGATCTTGTTCAGTTTCTTGTGGTGCACGAACTAATTTGTTCATGAATTCCATGATGGCAGCAATTGCGGTATTAAACGCATAACGACGGTCGAAATCGTCTGTCACTTTAGCAATTGTTTTATGCAGATCACGGCGCAGATCTTTTTGTTCAGCAGTTAATGTGTTGATATCTAAAGGTTGTGTTGCACCTTTTTGTGAGTGCTCATGAACTAAACGCCATACACGGCGTACAAAACGGTTAGCGCCTTCAACACTTGATTCTTGCCATTCAAGAGTGAGTTCTGGTGGAGCAGCAAACATCATGAATAGGCGGACAGTATCAGCACCGTATTTTTCGACCATCAATTGTGGGTCAATACCATTGTTTTTTGATTTGGACATTTTGCTCATACCGGTATAAACCAGTTCATGTCCTTCATTATCAACAGCTTTAGTTATACGGCCTTTTTCATCACGTTCAACAATTGCATCGGTTGGAGAAACCCATACGCGCTGGCCATCTTCACCAGTGTAGTAGAAGGCATCTGCCAGAACCATACCTTGACACAGTAAGCGCTTAGCAGGCTCATCTGAATTGACTAATCCAGCATCACGCATCAATTTATGGAAGAAACGGAAATACATTAAGTGCATGATGGCGTGTTCAATACCACCAATATATTGGTCAACAGGAAGCCAGTAGTTAGCCGCTGTAGGATCTAACATGCCTTCATCATAATGTGGGCAAGTATAGCGAGCATAGTACCAAGATGATTCCATGAAGGTATCAAAAGTATCGGTTTCAAGTAGAGCAGGTTGACCATTAATTGTCGTTTTAGCCCATTGCGGATCTGCTTTTATTGGGCTGGTGATGCCATCCATTTCAACATCTTCAGGTAACACGACTGGTAATTGATCTTCAGGAACAGGAACAACCGTGCCATCTTCCAATGTTGCCATTGGGATTGGCGCTCCCCAATAACGTTGACGAGAAACACCCCAATCACGTAAGCGATAGTTGATTTTACGGTTACCTACGCCAATTGAAACTAATTTATCTGCAATAGCGTTAAAACCAGCAGCATTGTCTAATCCGCTAAATTCGCCTGAATTAATCAGTGAGGATTTTTCAGTCATTGCTTCTTCAGAGATGTCAGGTTCACTGCCATCAGCATTTGCAATAACCACTTTGAGTGGCAAATTATATTTATGCGCAAATTCCCAGTCACGTTGGTCATGAGCAGGAACTGCCATAACTGCACCTGTACCATATTCCATTAATACAAAGTTAGCGGCCCAAATAGGCAGTTTTTCTTGAGTTAATGGATGAATAACATACAGCCCCGTTGGTACACCTTTTTTGTCCATCGTTGCCATATCAGCTTCAGATGTTTTGGTGTTACGGCATTCAGCAATGAAATCAGCGAGCTCTTGGTTATTTGCTGCCGCTTCTTGTGCTAATGGATGGCCTGCTGCAACGGCAACATAAGTGACGCCCATAAAAGTATCTGGACGCGTTGTGTAAACAGTGAGTTTGTCATCACGATCAGCAACATTAAACGTAATATCAACCCCTTCTGAGCGGCCAATCCAGTTACGTTGCATTGTTTTAACTTGTTCTGGCCAATCATCAAGATTGTCGAGATCATTAAGCAGTTCTTCTGCATAGTCAGTAATTTTAATAAACCACTGAGGAATTTCTTTACGCTCAACCGGTGTGTCGCAACGCCAGCAACAACCATCAATAACTTGTTCGTTAGCCAGTACGGTTAAATCGTGTGGGCACCAGTTAACAGCTGAGGTTTTTTTATACACTAAACCTTTTTCATAAAGCTTGGTGAAAAACCACTGTTCCCAGCGATAATATTCAGGCGTACAAGTGGTAACTTCACGGTTCCAATCATACCCAAAGCCCAGCATTTTTAGCTGCGTTTTCATGTAATCAATATTGGCATAAGTCCAAGGTGCTGGTGCTGTTTTATTTTTTACAGCAGCGCCTTCAGCTGGTAGACCAAAAGCATCCCAACCAATTGGTTGAAGCACATTTTTACCTAATAAACGTTGGTAACGGGAGATAACATCACCCATGGTGTAGTTACGTACATGCCCCATGTGAAGTCGGCCAGAAGGGTAAGGTAGCATTGACAGGCAGTAGTATTTTTCTTTGCTGTTGTCTTCTGTCACTTTGAAAGTTTCTTTTTCATCCCAGTGACTCTGTACTTTTGGCTCTATATCTTCTGGACGATATTGTTCTTGCATGGCACCGATAATCCTATGGTGAATAAATGCTACTCAGTAGCGTTAAAATATATTTCTTTAATTCAGATCCGCATAGCATAGCGGATCATGACCGAAAACAACAATAGTTGATTAACTAAACTTATGAGGAAGTTATATATTGCTTTTCGGGGAGCGGGTTCAGACAATTTTATGCTGATAACGACATAACTTATAACCACACAACTTAACTAAAAATACTCATGATTGATAGTTCTTTACATAAAAAAACGATATGGATGATCCATTTGGCTTAAGGGAGAATCTAATCTTTTTTTGTGCATTTATAGCGATGAACTATTTAGAGAGAAAATAATATTTAGAGATATTAGTTGGGGCGCAGTCATATTGATCTGAGCCCCAAGGAGTGGAAAGGGTAACTTAGTGGATATTAATGCAAAATTTTTGCGAGGAAGTCTTTAGCGCGATCGGATTGAGGATTCTCAAAGAAATCTTCTTTCTTGCTATCTTCAACTATTTTACCTTCGTCCATAAAAATGACGCGATCGGCTACTTTTTTGGCAAAGCCCATTTCATGGGTCACCACCATCATTGTCATACCTTCATTTGCAAGCTTGACCATAACATCAAGAACTTCATTGATCATTTCTGGGTCAAGTGCGGATGTTGGTTCATCAAACAACATGGCAACGGGGTCCATACACAAAGCGCGAGCGATAGCGACACGTTGCTGCTGGCCGCCTGAAAGCTGGGCTGGAAACTTATTGGCATGATTTGATAATCCAACACGCTCAAGAAGTTTTAACCCTTTCTTTTCAGCTTCTTTTTTATCTCTATTTAGCACTTTGACTTGAGCAAGTGTTAAATTTTCAATAATAGAAAGGTGAGGGAACAGCTCAAAATGCTGGAACACCATGCCGACTTTTGAGCGCAATTTTGCTAAATCTGTTTTTTTATTGTTGACCTGGATGCCATTTACAAAAATTTCACCCTGCTGAATAGGTTCAAGACCATTCACCGTTTTTATTAGTGTGGATTTACCAGAACCAGATGGCCCACAGACAACGACGACCTCGCCTTTTTTGACTTCAGTTGTACAGTCAGTGAGTACCTGAAATTGGCCATACCATTTAGATACATTTTTCAGGGTAATCATGAAACAGTCCTTTTCTTAAGATAATTCACCAGCATTGAAGCGCCGAAGCTGATAATAAAATACACCAGACCTGCAAACAATATCATTTCCACCTGTGTTCCGTCACGCTCACCGATATTTGTTGCTGTACGGAAGAAGTCGGTTAAGCTCAGAACATAGACCAAGGATGAATCTTGGAATAATACAATACCTTGGGTTAGTAGTAGTGGGACCATTGCCTTAAAGGCTTGCGGCAAGACAATTAATCTCATTGCTTGCATGTTGGTCATGCCTAAAGCAAGCGCTGCTGAAGCTTGGCCTCGAGAAATACTTTGAATACCCGCTCGGATAATTTCTGAGTAATAAGCCGCTTCAAAAAGCGAGAATGCTATCATTGCTGACATTAAACGAATATCTGTTTTTGGCGAGATGCCTAGAACATTTTGGACTAAGTTAGGAACAATGAGATAAAACCAAAGTAATACCATGACCAACGGAATTGATCGAAAAGTATTGACATAGAGAGCCGCAAACCAGCGAAATGGTTTGAAGGAAGAGATCCGCATTACCGCTAGAACAGTTCCCCATAAAATACCAACAATAATTGCCGTGATAGTTATTTTCGCGGTAATAATTAAACCATCGACTAAGAATGGCCAACTTGGCGCGATAGAGCTCCAATCAAATTCATAGAACATATTATCGCCCTCCCATTGAGCCTGGTAAGCGAACTTTGCGCTCAAGTATGCTCATCAGTGCCATAATGACTAAGTTGATACCAACATAAGCTAGGGTAATTGCCGTAAAAGACTCCCAAGCGTGGGCAGAATAATCGAGCAGCTTTCCTGCTTGTGCCGCCATGTCAACGAGACCAATTGTTGATGCAATGGCAGAGTTTTTTACCAAGTTAAGCATTTCTGACGTCATTGGTGGCAAAATAACTCGATATGCATTAGGTAATAAGACATAGCGATAGGTTTGTGGCAAGGTTAGCCCCATTGCGAGAGCCGCATTTTTTTGCCCTCGAGGAAGCGATTGAATTGCTGCTCTGACTTGCTCTGTGACACGCGCCGCTGTAAATAAGCCGAGGCATAAGGTTGATGAAATAAAAAATTGGTAGTTAGGGGCTAAATCCATTTTGAACCAATCACCAATCGAACGAGGTAACAGTTCTGGAATAACCAAATACCACGTAAAAAATTGCACGATTAAGGGAACATTACGGAATAATTCAACGTAGATAGTGCCTAACATGGATAAGTAGCGATTTGGTACTGTTCGTAAAATACCAAAGAAAGAGCCGACAAGAAACGCGATGATCCAAGCACAGATAGAAAGTGCAATGGTGACTTCAAAGCCAGATATTAGCCACCCTAAATAGGTGGTATTCCCAAACGGGGCTTCTTGTAAGAAAATCCCCCAATTCCAATCAATTGACATAATTCTACTTCCTGTGGGCAATTAGATTGTCCCTACTATTGAATAAGAGGATGCAAGGCGGGGAACGACCGCCTTGCGATTCTCACTTCAATAACACCCTGTTTGTTTTTTTAATTAGTTTAAAGCTTTATCATTTGGTGATTTGAATAATGTTTTCATTTCATCAGATAAGGTGAATTTTAAGTTTAGGTTTTTAGGTGGAATAGGTTGATTGAACCAGCGCTCAAAGGATTTCTCTGCTGTGCCGGAAGTTTGTGCGTTAGCAATAGTTTCATCGACTAGTTTTTTAAACTCAGGATCATCTTTGCGCAGCATACAACCGTAAGCTTCTTCAGTTTGTGGAGTTCCAACGATTTCCCAAATATCGGGTTTTTTCGCTTTCGCACGTTCGCCAGCAAGCAATGCATCATCCATCATAAACGCAACAGCACGACCTGATTCTAGAGTCCGGAATGAGTCACCATGATCTTTTGCGCTGATGATGCGCATTTTCATATTTTTCTCATCATTAAGCTTATTTAGCAGAACTTCAGAGGTTGTACCGGAGGTAACAACGACGTTTTTACCTGCTAAATCCGCAAAATCTTTGACACCTGTGTCATTTTTAGTGAGTAGGCGAGTACCCACAACGAAAATAGTATTGGAGAATGCAGCTTGTTTTTGTCTTTCTAAGTTATTGGTTGTTGATCCGCATTCAAAATCATAAGTACCATTTTGAAGTAGTGGGATACGATTTTGTGATGTAATAGGAATTAGTTTGACTTCAAGGTCAGGTTTGTTGAGCTTTTTCTTAACAGCTTCAACAATTTCGTTAGAGTAATCTTGTGAATAACCCACAACTTTTTGGTTGTTATCATAATAAGAAAATGGAACTGAAGATTCGCGATGTCCGACGACAATGACGCCATTGTCATTAACTTTCTTCAGCGTACCTGTTAGTTCATCAGCTTGAACAGCGCAGGTTGCACCTAACATCATCATAGATAATACAATCTTGCTCATACGCATATTACAGCTCCTTTCTAAGCTCGGGTATCTAGCTCATGTGTGTTTTGCTTGCTAATGTCTCGTCGATTTATAAAAAGTCGCAATCATTAGTCATATGTTTAATTAATGTTAAAAATTAAATAAAAATGTTAATTAATGAAAACGAATTGTTTCAGAATCGGGAGCTGTCTCGCATAATATTTAGAACATTCCTGATTTTTCGCACTATTAATGGGAAGCGATTCTCTAAAAGTGAAATTTCTCACTATATTCCGCACCATAATGGTGAAGCTAAGATATCGTTTTCATATTTACATAGAGTTAATGCATCTATCATGCCACTTTTGTTTTTATTAAAAGCAATGATGAAAATTTAAGATTTGTAAAGTTAGATGATGCCGCTTGTACCAAGTTATTTGCTGTGTAAGATGTAGGCTCATTTTCGTTTATTAAATTTTGAGCTGAATTCTTATCGTTAGCTACGACTGAGTTGCTTACAATGTGTTATTAAGATGTTTTCTCTGGAGAAATAGATAAAGATAGGCATGAACAGGCAACTTAAGCTAGGAAAAGGATTAGTATTATTAGCCTGTCTGATGGTGTTACTTTGTATGAATCAAAGAGCCGTTGGAAAGTACCTATTTGCCCAAAATTCTTCACAAGAATTAACGAATATTCATCAGCTTAATGAGAAAAAACTGACTTTACAGTCAGGTGATTTCGAACTAAATAATAGCCAAGTCCAGCTATCTTCCTGTGAGTTAAGTGCTAAATCACTGTTCACAGTATTACCTTCTATTGTTGAACCTATGACTTTTTTACTCATTGCTATTGCGGCATTGAGTCTGTTTTGTACCCATCTATTCTCGCGTCAAGCCCATCGTGAAAAAAATACCCCCCGCCAAATGTTAGGCTCCATTTGCAGTTTTGTAATCTCCGAGATTAGAGCACCACTGCGTTCAAAGAGTCGGTGTGTTTTATTCTGGAGGAATTATGCGTTTTTTAATTAATGTGTTAATCATATTATCAGCACTGTTTTCGGGCATTGTTTCCGCCGCAGATACAGGATGGTTGACTGATAAACATAATGATCATGCGCAAGTGCGTTTGTTAAGCTCTTCCCAAAAAAATGGGAAGGTCGCTTTATTATTAGATGTACAACTGCAAGATGGCTGGAAAACCTATTGGCGTTCTCCGGGAGAAGGAGGGATTGCTCCTGAAATTGAGTGGCAATCTCCTGTAAACCAGATGGATTGGTTATGGCCTGCACCTAGCCGTTTTAATGTAGAAGGGATTTCAACTCAAGGTTATATGGGAAATCCTATTTTCCCTATCATTATCAATAGCGATGAAGAACTTGATAAATTATCAGGAACATTAACTCTATCAACGTGTAGCAATGTTTGTGTGTTGACGGATTATCCTTTCGAGCTTGATTTAACAGAGCCGGAACCTGATGATTTTGAATGGGCATTTAATCAGGCTAAAGGGAAAGTCCCACCTACAACAGGATTAGTTCATAACTATGATGTTGGTTTTGCTGAAGACCAATTAACAATTAATTTGCAGAAAGTAGGTGGGAGTCATTGGCGTGAAAATGCTGATATTTTCACCGATTTGCCGGAAGGAACAACGTTAAGTGAGCCTCGAATTCATGTTTCTGGTGATAAATTAACAGCAACAATTGATGTTAAAGATGATTGGGGCGGAAAAGCACCAGATCTTACGGGAGAAAAACTCTCTTTTGTGGTGACGGATGGTGAGCTTTCTCAGCAAGTTAACACAAAAATTGCCGCTATCTCAGAGAGTCATAATGTTGTTTCACAACCAACAGAAAGTACAACGATCTCTTTGTGGCAAATTTTAGTTTTTGCCTTGCTTGGTGGCTTAATTTTAAACCTCATGCCTTGTGTTTTACCTGTGCTAGCCATGAAACTTGGTTCAGTTTTAATGGTGCCACAAGGTGAGCAAAAAACGATCCGCCGTCAATTCTTATTGTCATCTTCAGGGATTTTAGTCTCATTTTGGCTTCTAGCCTTACTAATGACATTATTGCGCATTGGACAGCAAGCCGTTGGCTGGGGAATTCAATTTCAAAATCCGTGGTTTATTGGGTTTATGGTCATTATTACAGGGCTATTTACCGCGAATCTTTTTGGCTTATTTGAAATCCAACTTAATAGCAAAACGAATACACGTATAGCAATGGCGGGCGGTCATGGCAATAGCGGGCATTTTTGGCAAGGCGTGTTTGCAACACTATTAGCAACGCCTTGCTCTGCACCTTTTTTGGGCACAGCGGTTGCATTTGCATTAGCCGCTCCTCTTGAAGAGCTATGGTTGATTTTTACAGCGCTAGGTCTAGGGATGAGTTTGCCTTGGTTATTGATCGCAGCTTTCCCCGCTATATCCCGCTTATTACCAAAGCCTGGTGCTTGGATGGCAAAATTGAGAGCCGTGCTTGGAATCATGATGCTGCTTTCATGCTTATGGCTAATTGGGTTACTAATCCCATATTTCGGTGAAAGTTATGTATTCGCAATAGTTATTATTTTCCTATTACTGTTGATGATATTTATTGCTAAAAAATACCATTTACGTACCGCGGTTATGGCTTTCGTCTTATTTGGCGTACTGGCTGGTGGTTTTGTGTGGATGAATAACGGCCATAGCTCAGTAAATAGCTCATTAATTCAGGATAAAATTGAGTGGCAGCCGTTAAGTGAAGAAGCCATTGTGCAAGCACTAGCAGAACACAAGCGTGTATTCATTGATGTTACTGCTGATTGGTGTGTAACCTGTAAAGCAAATAAATATAACGTCTTGTTAAGGGACGATGTTCAACAACTTTTAAGTCAACCTGATGTGGTAGCATTAAGGGGCGACTGGACCAAGCCATCCTCGGAAATTACTGAGTTTTTAAAGAAACGAGGACAGGTTGCTGTTCCATTTAACCAAATCTATGGCCCTTCGTTGGCAGAGGGTGAAATACTGTCAACAATACTTGATCGTGATGCTTTAATATCAATTATGAATGAGGCCAAAGGAGCCAAAAAATGAAAAAAACGATTTTAGCGGTTTTATTTTCGTCGTTAATGCTAGGTGCAACTGCTCATGCGGCTCCATTAACTGCTGATCAAGAAGCTCAAGTCCGTCAGTTGGTTCGTGATACTTTAATTAAGAACCCTGAAATTTTAGAAGAAGCTATTGTTGCATTGCAATCTCAAAAAGCAGAAAAGCAACAAGAGCAAGTAGCATCTACCATTAAGAGTGAGCACGATGCTTTGTTTAATGATCCTGCAAGTCCGCGCCTAGGTGCTAAAGATGCAAAACTAGTACTGGTGAATTTTACTGACTATAACTGCCCATTCTGTAAGCGTTTTGATCCTCAGCTTGAAGAGATAGTGAAAAAATACCCAGAAGTGGCGGTGGTTATCAAGCCTCTACCTTTTAAAGGGCAAACATCTCTGGAGTCATCACAATTAGTTTTAACCTTGTGGGAAAAAGATCCAAAAGCATTCCAAGCATTGCATGAGAAATTTATGCAAAAACAAGGAATGTTGACTGAAGAAAATATTAAACAAGCATTAAAAGCAACAGGTAATGAGAAATTGGTAGCAAATGAAAAGAGTAGCAAGACTATTCGTAAAAACATGGAATTAGCAGAAAAGTTGGGCGTTAATGGTACGCCAGCAACATTAGTTGGTGATGAAATTATTCCTGGTGCAATTGATTCTCAACAGCTGGATGCAATTGTTAAAGAACAATTGGCAAAAATAAAATAATTGATGGTCAAGCTAAAGAGATGGGCAAAAGAAATCGTCATATTAGTGGTGATTTTGTGTATTGCCTTTGCGGTAATGGATTTTTGGCGAAAGCCGAAAGTCTTATCACCTTTGTTGTTGGAGACTCAACAGCTGATGATAGGCGAGCCCATTTCTTTAGCTGAGTTAAGTGAGCAGCAGCCGGTTGTTGTCTACTTTTGGGCGACTTGGTGTGGTGTCTGTAAAATGACGTCACCAATGGTTTCAGATTTGGCAAAATCAGGTATACCTGTTGTTTCTATTGCAATACGCTCGGGTGATAGCCAGCGTTTATTAGCTGGAATGACCAAAGCAGGACTAGATTTTCCTGTTATTAATGATGTGAATGGTCAATTCTCTAATGCAGTTGGTATTAGTGCAACACCAACCTTTATGATCATTGATAAAGGTAAGATAGCTAGTTTTACAACGGGCTGGACGAGTGAATGGGGGATTAAAGCGCGCTTTTGGCTAGCTTCTTTCTAAGCTTACCTATCAATATTTTTACCGACAAGACTCGCTAAACATCTTATTTATTGTCTACAAATCAATTTTAATAAGAGCATCAATCCAAAATAAAAATAGGATCGCTGCTCTTATCTATTCAGTTTATTCAGTAACTATTTGGTACGGTTTTATTTACGGAATCGACCAAACGAGAATGCCACGAATAAAAAGATCACAACAGTTCCCCACATAGGCCAATTACTCCAGCGCGCATAAGGTGTTAGACCCGTTGTTGGAATAATGGTTGCAGCAAGTGTTGCCGCTTCAAATTGTGGTAATTCAGCTTGAATAGTTCCATCTGCACGAATAATTGCTGTTATGCCATTATTGGTCGCGCGAAGTAATGGGCGACCGAGTTCAAGTGCTCGCATCCGCGCCATTTGGAAATGCTGCCAAGGACCTATTGATTTACCAAACCAAGCATCATTCGAAATAGTGAGCAAATAATCACTATCTGGTTGGAAATTATCGCGAACTTGAGTTCCAAGAATAATTTCATAACAAATTGTTGGTGTTAAATGGATATTACCCGCAACTAGCTGAGGTTGTTGATAATCCCCTCTACTAAAGCCTGACATAGGTAAATTAAAGAAAGGCGCAATAGGGCGTAAAATGTCTTCTAGTGGTACAAATTCACCAAAAGGCACGAGGTGATGTTTATTGTAGCGGTTTTGGGTTGGATAAACGTAGGGTGTTTTATCCCCTAACACAATAATACTATTATAGAAACGATAATGGTCATTGTATGAATGAGCATCAACAATGCCGGTGATTAACTTAGTTTCTGATTCTAATAATACGGTATCAAGTGATTTTAGCCAGTGTTGGTTATCTAATTCGACTGAAGGCACTGCAGATTCAGGCCAGATAATTAACGATGCTTTGCCAATATAGGGGCTTGAAAGCTTGATATAGGTCTCTTTTATCTGCTGTAAATATTTATTTTCCCATTTAAGGGCTTGTGGAATATTTCCTTGGACGAGTGCAACTTCTGTTTGTTTTTCTTCAAGCAGAGTGAACCAATGAATATTTTTAAGAGAAATAGGTGCAAATAAAATAATTGCTGCGACAACTAATGCACTAATACTGCGGCGAACTAATGATAAAACCAGCAATCCACTAATAATAAATAGTGTCAGTGTCATCATTTCGATACCAAAAATGGGGGCTAACCCTTTTATTGGCCCATCGATTTGGCTATAACCAAATTGTAACCACGGAAAACCAGTTAATACCCAACCGCGTAAAAATTCAGTGATTTGCCAGATGGCGGGTGCAGCAAAAACTAACCGCCAAACAGTTGGGTTAGGAAAAAATTTAGTCAGCAGGTAACCAAATAACCCAGTATAAAGAGAAAGGTAAGCCGCGAGTAAAATCACCAGTAGGATATTGACGACTTCAGGCATCCCACCAAAATCAGCAATGCTGACATATACCCAATTGACGCCAGAACCAAAAAGACCAAATCCCCATGCGAAAGCAATTACAAAAGATTGTTTTGCTGAACGGTTTAGTGTTAATAGCAGGAGAAAGAAAATAGAAACGAGAGCTAATGGCCATAGGTCAAATGGAGAAAAAGCCAGTGTTCCACTGGCTCCGAAGATTAAAGCCAGCAGCACTCGCAGCCACTGGCTTTGGTAACAGGAAGTTGAGTTCATTAAATCTTTTCGTCATCCAAAATAGGTGCTGGCGCATCGTCAGGAATTTTGACATGAAGTAAAATAATCCGACGGCTATCTGCCATAGCAACTTTAAATTGATAGTTATCAATTGTGATTGTTTCGCCGCGAGAAGGCAAGTGGCCGAAAGCTTGCATCACTAAACCACCAATTGTATCAACTTCCTCATCACTGAAGTGGGTGCCGAATGCTTCGTTAAAATCTTCAATTTGGGTTAGTGCTCTTGCAGAATAAGAGTGTTGACTGAGTTGACGAATATCAACATCATCCTCATCATCATATTCATCTTCAATTTCACCAACAATAAGTTCTAGGATATCTTCGATGGTTACTAAGCCTGATACACCGCCGAATTCATCAATAACAATAGCCATATGATAGCGCAGTGAACGAAACTCTTTTAATAGCCTATCGACACGTTTACTTTCAGGAACAACAACAGCTTGCCGTAAAACTTTATCAATACTAAAAGGTTCTGCATCTGTACGCATAAATGGCAATAAATCTTTTGCCATTAATAGCCCTTCAATATGATCTTTATCTTCGCTAATGACCGGAAAGCGAGAGTGGGCGGAATCAATGATGACATCAAGGCATTCATCAAGTGTTTGATTACGTTTCAACGTCACAATTTGTGAACGAGGGATCATAATGTCACGCACTCGCTGATCTGCAATGCCCATGACACCTTCTAACATGTCACGAGTATCGGGATCGATAAGGTCGTTTTGCTCAGAATCACGAATGAGTTCGACCAAATCACCGCGGTTTTTAGGTTCACCGTGGAAAAGGTGGTTTAAAAGTGCAAAGAACCCTTTCTTAGGACCAGGGTTGTCAATACTCGAAGAGTTATCGTCGCTCATGGCGTTTTATTTGTTATTCCCCAATAGGTAATTAAATTATTCATAAACTATCGAATTGCTGCTAAATCTGGCAAATAGTGCAAAATTTACAGCTTATATGCAACTCAATTGATTATGTGTGACTGTATATCCATTAATGAAGTGAGCTATTATTGAATCGTTAATGTTGAAAATAAGCATTTTAAGGAAATGCAATCATCATTCTAGTTCAAAAAAACAGCACACTTCCACTTACTCTATTAATATTTAGCATAAAAATAGTTAATTGGTCATTCTTTTTCTGCGATATAGGGATCTTCATACCCTAATTCAGCTAAAATCTCAGTTTCCAATGATTCCATTTCTTCTGCTTCATCATCTTCAATATGATCATAACCTAATAAATGTAGGCAACCATGAACAACCATATGAGCCCAATGTTCTTCCGCACTTTTTTGTTGATCTATTGCTTCTTGTTCAACAACTTGGCGGCAAATAATTAAGTCACCAAGTAATGGTAATTCAATTTCAGGTGGTGCTTCAAATGGGAAAGATAGCACATTTGTTGGCTTGTCTTTTCCTCGGTACGTTAGGTTTAAATGATGGCTTTCTTCTTCATCAACAATGCGAATAGTGACTTCACTCTGTTCTTGAAATTTAGGTAAAACGGCATTTAACCAACGCTGAAATTGGGCTTCACTGGGTAAGCCTGTGTTATCTTCACAGGCTAATTGTAGATCAAGAATGATTTCACTCATTTAATTCTGTTCCTGATTTTCTAACTCTTTTTGCTTCTCTTTTTCTTCTCGAAGTTGTTGGCGGCGTTTGTTGTCTTGCTCTTCCCATGCTTCATAAGCGATAACAACTTTAGCAACAACAGGATGGCGCACAACATCTTCACTATGGAAGAAATTGAAACTGAGCTCATCAACACCAGAAAGAACTTCAATCGCATGTCTTAAGCCTGATTTATTGCCACGCGGTAAATCGACCTGTGTGATATCACCTGTGACAACGGCTTTTGAATTGAAGCCAATGCGCGTTAAGAACATTTTCATCTGCTCAATAGTGGTGTTTTGGCTTTCATCTAAGATGATAAAAGCATCATTGAGTGTTCTACCACGCATATAAGCTAATGGCGCAACTTCAATGACATTTCGCTCAATCAGTTTTTCGACTTTTTCAAAGCCAAGCATTTCAAACAGAGCATCATATAAAGGACGTAAATAAGGGTCGACTTTTTGACTAAGGTCACCCGGTAAGAAGCCCAGTTTTTCACCTGCTTCAACGGCAGGGCGGGTGAGTAAAATACGACGCACTTCTTGGCGCTCTAATGCATCAACAGCTGCGGCAACGGCAAGGTAAGTTTTCCCTGTTCCCGCAGGACCAATACCAAACGTAATATCATGATCTAATATATTAGCAATGTATTGTGCCTGATTTGGTGTTCGTGGCTTAACGACACCACGTTTTGTTTTGATATTAACAGCTTTACCATAATCAGGAACGCTATCCGCAGCCTGTTCTAAAACTCGGCTTTCAGATATCGCGAGATGAATTTGTTCAGGGTCAATATCAGGGATAACACCACGAATTGGCGCTGTATCAACATAAAGTTGGCGTAAAATTTTACTTGCCGCTTGGATGTTGAGAGGTTTGCCCGACAATTTGAAACGATTGTCATGACGGTTAATTTCGATGGCAAGGCGGCGTTCAAGCTGCTTGATATTGTCATCAAATGGCCCGCAAAGGCTCATTAAACGCTGATTATCTGCGGGCTCTAAAAAGATTTCTTGTGTTGCAATTTGCAATGGTTTTTTATCGGTCACTGAGTATCCTATCTTTAGGGTTGGTATCTACCAACGCCAAGTTCATCTTCTTTACGAGTTCTTGCAATGACGGAAGCGGGTGATTCACTTACGCGTAAGCCCATTTGGTCTTCGGTACGAATAACTTTTCCACGTAGAGAGTTGGCGTAAACATCAACAATTTCCACGTCAACAAATTTCCCTATCATCTCTGGCGAGCCTTCAAAATTAACAACGCGGTTATTTTCGGTGCGGCCGGATAGTTCCATTACATTTTTACGTGAAGGCCCTTCAACTAAAATACGTTGCGTGGTACCTAAGAAAGAACGGCTATAGTTCATTGCTTGCTGGTTGATACGTTGTTGAAGAAGATATAAACGCTGTTTTTTCTCTTCTTCACTCACATCATCAGGTAGATCGGCTGCTGGTGTTCCAGGTCTTGCCGAGTAAACGAAACTAAAGCTCATATCAAAATTCACATCCGCAATCAGTTTCATTGTTTTTTCAAAATCATCATTTGTTTCACCAGGGAAACCAACAATGAAGTCAGAACTAATGAGTATATCAGGACGCGCTTTGCGTAATTTACGAATAATGGCTTTGTATTCTAATGCAGTATGCGCGCGTTTCATTAGCGTCAGAATACGGTCAGAACCACTTTGTACTGGTAAATGTAAATAGCTGACTAATTCTGGCGTATCTTCGTAAACTTCAATAATGTCATCTGTAAATTCAATTGGATGGCTAGTGGTGAACCGGATGCGGTCAATCCCATCAATTGCAGCAACTAAACGAATTAATTCAGCAAATGAGCAAATCTCACCATCAAAAGTTTCGCCACGATAGGCGTTAACGTTTTGGCCTAATAAGTTAACTTCACGCACACCTTGAGCTGCTAATTGTGCGATTTCAAATAAGATATCATCACAAGGGCGGCTAACTTCTTCACCACGGGTATAAGGCACCACACAGAAAGTACAATATTTATTACAACCTTCCATAATGGAAACGAAAGCGGTTGGACCTTCTGCTTTTGGTTCCGGTAGGCGGTCAAATTTTTCAATTTCAGGGAAGCTGATATCAATAACAGGACTACGCGTTCCTTTAACTTGATTAATCATTTCCGGCAGGCGGTGAAGTGTTTGCGGTCCGAAAACTATATCGACGCTAGGCGCACGTTGACGGATAAAATCACCTTCTTGAGATGCAACGCAGCCACCAACCCCAATGATAATGTCAGGATTACTGTCTTTGAAAAATTTCCAACGTCCAAGCTGGTGGAAAACTTTTTCCTGTGCTTTTTCACGAATGGAACATGTATTGAGTAATAGCACATCCGCTTCTTCAGCAATTTCTGTTAGTTGGTAGCCATGGGTGCTTTCTAATAATGATGCCATTTTTGATGAGTCGTACTCATTCATTTGGCAGCCCCAAGTTTTAATATATAACTTTTTATTCGTCGACATGTTCAGTATCCGGTGTTTTCGAAGTGGCTAGTGTAATGGACTCCGAAACGCGTTGTAAATCCAAAGTCCCGTCCCGTTTTGGGAAAGCGTACACAAATTTTGATCATAGACATCACACAATGATGTAAACAATGTCAAAATAATAACTGCTCATCTTTATTAATTAAGCAGTATTATTGCTACGCACTTTCTGAGACAGGCTATCGCCTATTGTTTTAAAGATTAGCGCATATTGTATTCATTTGAAGCGCCAGTGACCAGAGTCTGTAACAGAGATATTCCCTGTCAGAGCAACAATTTTTCGGTACACTACATAAATCAAACAGTTAATAGTAGCTAATGCAATGAATAAAGTAACAGAATATTATGATGTTGTCGTGGTTGGTGCAGGTATGACTGGCGCAGCGGCAGCTTTAGGTTTTGCACAGGAAGGGTTGCACGTTGCTTTACTCGAACAAGCAGCGCCAAGTTCTTTTGATGCCACAAGCCCACCTGATGTCCGGATTTCGGCAATTAGCAGCTCGTCTGTTGATTTTCTGAAGCAATTGGGCGCTTGGCAACATGTCGAAGCGATGCGGTGTACGCCTTATCGCCAACTTGAAACGTGGGAAGAGCCGGGAAGCAATGTTATTTTTGATGCGCAAAGCCTCGGTTTGCCTGAATTGGGATTTATGGTTGAAAACAAGGTGTTGCAATTAGCATTGTGGCAAGAGTGCGAAAAATACACTAACCTTGACCGGATCTGCCCCGCAAAATTTAATCAATTATATCAACCTACAGGACAAAAAGAGTGGGTTATTGTTCTTAATGATGGCCGCCATCTTCAAGCTAAATTGATTGTTGGCGCTGATGGTGCAAATTCACAAGTTCGCCAGCTATCCGGTATTGGTAGTCGTGGTTGGCAATATCAACAATCTTGTATGCTGATTACTGTTCAAACATCAGAGGAACAACAAGATAAAACTTGGCAACAATTTTTCCCTTCAGGACCAAGAGCATTCTTACCATTATATGATAATTGGGCTTCATTAGTTTGGTATGACAGTCCTGCGAAGATCCGCCGTTTACAAACAATGTCAATGGAACAGCTCACTGATGCTATCGTAGAGGCTTTCCCTGAGCGTTTAGGTGCTATTAAAGCGTATGCTTCAGGTGCTTTTCCGTTAACGCGTCAGCATGCCAATCGCTATGTGGTAGAAGGGCTCGCTTTAGTCGGTGATGCAGCTCATACGATAAACCCACTAGCTGGGCAGGGGGTTAATCTAGGTTATCGGGATGTAGAAACGTTACTTAAAGTGGTAACACAGGCAAAAGAATACCTTGAGCAATGGCACTCTTTAGAAGTGCTAAAACGTTATCAGCGCCGGCGTCTACCTGATAATTTAGCTATGCAAGCGGGAATGGATTTCTTTTATATGGCGTTTAGTGAGAGTTTGCCCGGATTAAAATTTGCGCGTAATTTAGGTCTAATGGCCGCGCAGCGGGCAGGAGAATTGAAAAAGATCGCCTTAAAATATGCTTTAGGACTTTAATGAAAAATGCCGCAGTTCAAATTGAATTGCGGCATTTTGCTAACTAAAAATAGTTAGATTATTTATCGTTTGCTAGATCAAGTGGTTCTGATTTTGGTGCTGGAGTCTCAAAGTCGTCTTCAGTAATAATTGAATCAATACTTTCACCTTTAGCAGCGAATGCCGCAGCTAATTTTTCAGTATCAAGCTCTTTTTCCCAACGAGCAACCACGATACAAGCACATGCGTTACCCACTAAGTTTGTTAGCGCACGACATTCAGACATGAAACGGTCAATACCAAGGATAAGTGCCATACCAGCAACTGGAATGCTTGGAACGACCATTAATGTTGCCGCTAAGGTAATAAACCCTGCACCTGTTACACCCGCAGCACCTTTAGAACTGATCATCGCAACCAATAGTAGCGATATTTGTTCCCAAATAGTTAAATCGATATTCGTTGCCTGAGCAATAAACAGAGCAGCCATGGTCATATAGATGTTTGTGCCATCAAGGTTAAAGGAATACCCTGTTGGAATAACCAGACCAACGACAGATTTTTCACAACCTGCATGCTCCATTTTTCTCATCAAGCTTGGTAATGCAGCTTCTGAGGAAGAAGTACCTAGCACTAACCATAATTCATCTTTGATGTATTTGATAAGCTCTATGATGGAGAAGCCATTGTATTTGGCGACTGCCCCGAGTACGAAGATAACAAACAGTAATGAGGTGATATAGAAAGTCAAAATCAGCATCATTAAGTTGCCGATAGATGAAATACCATATTTACCGATTGTAAATGCCATTGCACCAAACGCACCGATAGGCGCAAGTTTCATCAGCATGGCAACCATTTTGAACACAGGCTCAGAGAAGTTCTGTAGTAACTTAACGATAGGTTCGCCGTGTTTACCTGTAGCCGCCAGTGCCAAGCCAAAAATAATAGCAATGAATAGCACCTGTAGGATATTACCATTAACTAATGGGCTAATAACCGTGTCAGGAATGATATTCATTAAGAAGCTAACAATGGAGGATTCATGTGCTTTTTCAACATAACCTGCAACTTTGCTACTATCGAGCGTTGATGGGTCAATATTGAGTCCAGCACCTGGGCGGATAATATTTGAAACAATAAGGCCAATAATGAGCGCAACGGTTGAGAAGGTAATGAAATAGAGCATTGCTTTACCCGCAACACTACCAACCGCTTTCATATTCGACATGCCAGATATACCCGTCACAACGGTTAAGAAGATGACAGGAGCGATAATCATTTTGACGATTTTGATGAATGCATCACCAAGAGGTTTTAATGATTCACCTATATCAGGAAAAAAGTGACCAAGTGCAATACCTAGCACGATGGCAACAATAACCTGAACATATAGGATTTTATATAGTGGTTGTTTAATTTGGTTTCGCATAAATCTTCTCTGTAAAATGTTGCATCACTGCAATTTATAATTATTAGGTTTTTGGTACTTTTTATTTGGACTTATTTAGATGTTGAAAATTTGAGATATGAATTGGATAAAAAATGAGTCAATGGCAATAAGCGGAACATCCTATCAGCCATTAATCTGATCTAACCAAAAACCACACGAAGGTTATCACTATAACGCGTTATTAAAAAATGACTAAAGTCACATAATTGATAGTGAAATTAATCAAAGGTAAATAATTTGTTCTATCTGTTATTTTTTAATGTTGATATGTAATAAATTTGCGTGATAGTGAGAAATAGATCGGATAAATCAAGAAGGGAATAACCAATAAAATGGGATTTTGAAGGTAGGTTATAACGAAAAACAGAGAGAAATGTTAATAATTGAGGTGAAATAAGCGAAAAAACGATTTATAACCGCTTAAGTTTGGCTCAGGTGTCATTTTATTTCAGGTTTTTAATAAAAGATGGAATAAAAAAGAATTTTACTAGAGAAGATAAAAGATGGCTGGGGTACCAGGATTCGAACCTGGGAATGCCAGGATCAAAACCTGGTGCCTTACCGCTTGGCGATACCCCAATTGGAAATTTATTGCTATTAACCATTAACAATAATGGTGCGGGAGGCGAGACTTGAACTCGCACACCTTGCGGCGCCAGAACCTAAATCTGGTGCGTCTACCAATTTCGCCACTCCCGCAAACATGGTGGCTATGACGGGATTCGAACCTGTGACCCCAACATTATGAGTGTTGTGCTCTAACCAGCTGAGCTACATAGCCATCTTTTTGCATTACCTTCATCGGCGTTGCGGGGCGCATTATGCTAATTACAGTTGATTCAGTCAACCGCTTTTTTCACTATTTTTGTTAAAAAGCGTTCATTTGTTTGATGAATAATCATTTTGTCGATAAAGAAAGCAAAAAACAAGCTGATAATTGATTAAATAGCATCTTGTGGCAATTTAATAAATATATTTTATTCAGCAAGAGATTATCATCAAAAGCCAAACTTCCCCTATAATTTACTGAAAGTTTAGCGATAAAACGCAATGATTAAATTTAATTATCAAGCAACTTTTGCAGTAATTCACCGTTAAGCATCGCACGTTTAGTGAGGGCAAAAGCGCCAATTGCTGAATTGTGTTTTAATTTCGAAGTGACAATCGGTAAATTTTCACGAAAACCTTTTAATGCTTGACTATCAATGCAGCTTTGTATCGCCGGAAGTAATATTTGTGCAGCCTCAGTAATATCGCCCGCTATTACGACTTTTTCAGGGTTAAATAAATTGATTGATATTGCAATAGCTTTACCAATTTGGCGTCCGACATGCTGGATAACTTCTGTTGCGAGAGGATCATTTTTATTGGCGGCTTGGCAAATACGCTGAATAGAGCAATCTTCGAGCGTAAGAGAGCTATTAAAACCTTGTTCAAGGCGTTGTTTTACTCGATTTTCAATAGCTTGATTTGACGCGATAGTTTCAAGGCAACCAAAATTCCCACAGTGGCAAAGCTCCCCTAATGGATCAACTTGAATATGACCAATCTCACCTAAACTACCACGATGATTCAATAAAATTTCATTATTAATGATAATCCCAGCACCTGCGCCACGATGGATACGGACAAGCAGTGAATCTTCGCAATCTTGTGTTGCGCCAAAATAGCTTTCAGCTAATGCAAGGCTGCGGATGTCATGCCCAATATAGCAGGTGATTTCAAAATGTTTTTGCAAGTTATCAACAAGGCTCCAATAACTCATTTTGATATGCGGCATATAGTGAACTGTGCCGTTTTGCGGATTAACTAAACCTGGCAATATTACAGATATTGCAATTAGCTCTTTAATGCGTCGTTGGTTTGACTGAATAAAATCCTCAATTGCCGCAATAAGCTTTTGCTCAACGGCTTCGACAGAGGGCTCTGAAATGGGATAATGGGCCTCAGTTAGCATCTTGCCATTGAGGTCATACAAGGCAATAGTTGCATCATAACGGCCAAGACGCACACCTATCGTATGAAAGTTTTTATGCTCAGATACGATAGATATGGCGCGACGGCCTCCAGTAGAGGCCTGTTGGTCGACTTCTTTTATTAAGCCGCGTTCGAGGAGCTGACGAGTAATTTTTGTGACACTAGCTGGTGCAAGCTGGCTTTGTTCTGCGATCTGAATGCGTGAAATAGGCCCATGTTGGTCAATCAGGCTATATACCACAGCACTATTTAATTGTTTTACCAGATCAATATTACCAATTTGTTTCAGCGAGTGATTTTGATTCATCAGCTATTTACTCATTTTTTATAGACTTCCTCTCCATTAACAAATGTTGAAAGGACTTGGAAGTCGTGGTTAAAGGCAGTTAAGTTTGCAATTTTCCCCGGAGCAATCGAACCTAGGCGAGAATCAACGCCAATGGCTTTAGCCGGATAGAGTGTTGCCATTCTTAATGTTTCATCTAACGCAATACCAACATGTTCTACTGTATTTTTAACTGCTTCAATCATTGTTAGTGATGATCCGCTGAGAGTACCGTTTTCATCAACACACAATCCATCGCGGTAGTATATGGTTTTGCCTGCAAAGATAAAATGATCCATTTCACCAGTTTGAGGGTCAATACCTGCTGGAGCGGTTGCGTCCGTAACTAAAACTAATCTATCACCTTTTAGACGCTTGCTGTTACGAATATTTGCCCATTGCACGTGTAAACCATCAGCGATGATGCCTGCGTACACTTCTGGCGTATCATAAATAGCACCAATAAGACCCGGGCCTCGACCTGAAACATAAGGCATTGCATTAAATAGGTGTGTTGAGAAGCTAATGCCAGATTTGAAACCTTGGCGAGCTTCTTCGTAGGTTGAGTTTGAATGCCCAGCAGAAACCACAATGCCTGCATCAGTAAGTTCACGAATATAACGCTCGTCAACTATTTCTGGCGCAAGCGTAATTTTAGTTATCGCATCTGCATGAGACGCTAAATAGTGGATCATCTCTGCGGATGGTTGACGGATAAATGCAGGATTATGCGTCCCTTTTTCACCAGATTAATGTAAGGGCCTTCAAGATGTAAGCCCAGTGCTTGGTTATGATGCGTTTTTAAATATTCTTCCATTACTTCAACGCCATGTTTCATTAATTCATCTGAACATGTGATTAAAGTAGGTAGAAAGCTGGTACACCCGGTACGTTCGTTAGCTTTTTGCATGATATCCAAATTCTTCAATGTCACGTTTTCTTCGTTATCATTGAATTGAACACCACCACAACCATTAACTTGTAGGTCAATAAAGCCAGGAGAAAGATAAGCACCTTGTAAATCATGCTGTTTGATATCAGTGGGAAGTTGTTCAATCGGACAAATGTCTTTTATGAATTCCCCATCAATAATGACGGCATGATTGTCTAATCTTTCGTGACCTGTATAAATAATACAATTAGTAAGTGCGTACATGAATTAATCTCCTGACGTTTAAAAAGAAAATAGGTGATAACCTACTTGGTTTAGCAAGTAGGATGATCGATTTAGTTAAATTCTTCGATAATGTCAGATTCTAACTGGCTAAAATATTTTAATGTTTTGACTTTCAGCTCTATGGTTGCTGCATCATCACAAACAATAATTGCTTTTGGATGCAACTGCACACACGTTACGGTCCATAAATGGTTAACAGAACCTTCTACGGCTGCTTGTACTGCATTTGCTTTGTTTGTGCCCGTTGCTAATACCATCAATTCATCTGCATCCATCAGCGTTCCCACACCCACTGTCAGTGCATATTTTGGAACTTCATTAACATCGTTATTGAAGAAACGTGAATTTGCAAGACGCGTTTCTGGTGTTAATGTTTTGATGCGAGTACGGGAATTCAACGATGAACCTGGTTCATTAAATGCAATATGTCCATCATTACCCACGCCGCCCATGAACAAATTAATTTGGCCATAAGATTTTATTTTATCTTCATAACGTTGGCATTCTGCATCCACATCAGGTGCATTACCGTTAAGTAAGTTGATGTTTTCTTTTTGAATATCAACATGATTAAAGAAATTTTCATACATAAAAGTATGATAGCTTTGTGGGTGGTTATCAGGAATACCAACATATTCATCCATGTTGAAAGTCACAACATGTTTAAAACTCACTTTACCTGCTTGGTACAGTTTAATCAGCGCCTTATAGGTTTCAAGCGGTGTGCTACCTGTTGGTAGCCCTAAAACAAAAGGGCGATCAGCCGTTGGTTTAAAAGCATTAATTTTATCTGCAATATATTGTGCAGACCAAGTTCCAACAGCAGCGGCATTTTTTAATGGTAGAAGCCTCATGTTACTTTTTCCTCTGATTTAATCCTATGAAATCTATAATGTATTTATATTTGTCATATTCTAAATAGTATCTGAGCAGACAATATGCAAATTGAATACTTTTAGGCACACACCCTGATGCGATAAATAATGGAAATGTCAGGGTATATTGATTCTCTATTAGCCATTTGGCTAAATCTAGCACATAAGTTATTTTTAATAATAAAATAAGTTTGGCTTAATGGCTACTGATTTAGTCAATATTTAAACAATATGATTGATATTTGTCACAAATTACACCTATTTATTTTTCAACGCGAAAAAATTAAACTAGACTATGAAATTGCTACGCTCAAGCACCTAAACTATGATAAAGGTGTATGAACAATAAGATCCCGTAAATGGGACTAAAACTGGGCTATAAAGGGGGAGTTTGTGAATATACTAAGTTATTTACAGCGGATTGGTAGAGCACTAATGGTGCCTGTTGCTGTGCTACCGGCTGCTGCGATCCTAATGGGGATCGGCTATTGGATTGACCCAGATGGTTGGGGAGCTAATAGCGCCATCGCGGCTTTACTGATTAAATCTGGTGCAGCAATTATTGATAATATGTCTGTACTGTTTGCAATCGGTGTTGCTTATGGCATGTCAAAAGATAAAGATGGTGCTGCGGCACTGACAGGGTTTGTTGGTTTCTTGGTCGTAACAACCCTGTGTTCGCCTGCGGCTTACTCAATGATAATGGGTGTTCCACTCGAGAATGTTCCAGCAGCATTTGGTAAAATTAATAACCAATTTGTGGGGATTCTGGTTGGTGTACTCTCTGCTGAATTATACAACCGTTATAGTGGTGTTGAATTACCAAAAGCATTGTCATTCTTTAGTGGGCGTCGTTTAGTACCAATCTTGACCTCCTTCTTAATGATTATTCTTGCTTTCATTCTAATGTATGTATGGCCTATTGTTTATAATGGCTTAGTTTCATTTGGTGAAAGTATTAAAGATTTAGGATCTGTCGGTGCGGGTATTTACGCATTCTTTAACCGCCTGCTTATTCCTGTCGGCCTACACCATGCATTAAACTCAGTATTCTGGTTTGATGTTGCAGGTATTAATGATATTCCTAATTTCCTTGGTGGTGCAAAATCCATTGAAGAAGGACTAGCAATTCCTGGTATTACAGGTCGTTACCAAGCGGGTTTCTTCCCAATTATGATGTTTGGTTTACCGGGTGCGGCATTAGCGATTTATCACTGTGCACGCCCTGAGAATAAAGCGAAAGTTGCGGGTATTATGCTTGCAGGTGCATTCGCCGCCTTCTTTACGGGTATCACTGAACCACTTGAATTCTCATTCATGTTTGTCGCACCTGTTCTTTATGTTATCCATGCTTTATTAACAGGGATTTCTATTTATATTGCTGCAACGATGGAATGGATTTCAGGCTTTGGCTTTAGTGCGGGTCTGGTAGATATGCTATTGCAATCACGTAACCCACTAGCATTACAGTGGTGGATGCTGATTATTCAAGGTTTAGTCTTCTTCTGTATCTATTATGTTGTATTCCGTTTCATGATCCGCAAATTCAAATTACTGACCCCAGGTCGTGAAGAAAAAGCAGATGACGAAACTATTGATGGCTATGATGAGAATCTAAGTCCTGTAGATACCAGTGATACTGAAATTCAAAAAGAAGCTCGCCAATATGTTGCCGCTGTTGGTGGTAGTGACAATATTACAGGCATCGATGCATGTATTACTCGTCTACGCCTATCAGTAAAAGATTCCAGTGCAGTAAATGATGCAGTAACAAAACGCCTTGGTGCATCGGGTGTTATTCGATTGAATAAACAAAGTGTCCAAGTCATTGTTGGTACGCGTGCCGAATTAATTGCAAGTGCAATGAAAGAGGTTATTGCGAAAGGGCCAATTGCTGCATCTGCGCCTGTTTCTACACCAGAAATAAGCAAAGTAAATGAGCCTGAAAAAGCACAAGGTGAAGTCTTTCTTTCCCTAGTTGCGCCAGTTAGTGGTGAAGTTTATTCATTAGATGATGTACCGGATGAAGCATTCTCAAGCCGCATTGTGGGTGATGGTATTGCTATCAAACCAACAAGTGACGAGGTTTTAGCGCCAGTTTCAGGTACAGTTGTGAAAATTTTCGAAACTAACCATGCATTTTGTATCGAAACCGAAAATGGTGTTGAACTGATTGTTCACATGGGTATTGATACTGTTGCCTTAAAAGGTGAAGGTTGTGCTCGATTAGTTGAAGAAGGTAGTGAAGTCAAAGCCGGCACACCAATTCTAAAACTAGACATCGCTTTTCTTGAAGCAAATGCAAAATCAATGATTAGCCCAGTAATTATTAGTAATATCGATGATTTTGTAGGTGTTGAAATTTTAGCAAAAGGACATGTAAAAGCAGGTGAAACTGTTATTTATAATGTGCTGAAATAAGAGTATGTGAATAACAAAGCGGGATGAAGCAATGCTTTTCCCGCTTTGTATTATCAGTAAAAAATCAAATATTCTCATCTATCTTTAAATCTACCAACATGACTGGCAAACATAATTTATTTGTCAGCAGCATATTTTTTCTTTTTTATATCTGTAGCCGCTGGCCTAAATTTGGCTGAATCTCGAAATAGTTTGTCAAATATGCGTAAGTCAGCATGACTTCTTCTCTGTAAGATAAAACCATAATAACTTATGGAGATTCATCTGTGACTCTACTGCTTTGTATTTTTGGTTTTATTTCTGGTATTACTACCGCTTTATTCGGTTTTGGCGGCGGGTTTATTACTGTACCTCTTCTTTATGCCTTGATCACTTTAGTCTGGGGAACACACAGTGATGCTGGTGGTGTTGCTATGCAAATTGCCGTTGCTACTTCAACATGCGTTATGATTTTTTCTGCTTCAATATCGAGTCGTGCTCATTATAAAAAAGGTAATTTGGATTGGCGCATCATCCGTCCATTCATTATTCCTATTTCTCTTGGTGGAATTATCGGTGCTTTTGCCGCACTTTCTGTTGATAGTGCTTGGTTACGTTGGGTATTTATCGGTTATTTGGTGATAACCATTTTAGATTGCCTTTTTCGTCCAGGTTTTATGAATACGAAATCTGAAGGTATTCGCACATCAACTGGTGGCATCTTTGCTGATACGCCGATAGGAATAGTTATTGGTGCTATTGCTGCTTTCTTAGGGGTTGGCGGGAGTGTGATGACCGTGCCTTTAATGAGAAGGCGAGGTGCCAGTATGATCCAAGCAGCTGCCTTTGCGAATCCTTTAACATTACCTATGGCAATCACTGGAACGTTGACTTACTTCTATTTTGCATTGGCTCACCATATTGAATTAGGTGAAGGTTTTATTGGCATGATTTATATTAAGGCAGCATTAATTCTTATTGCTACATCTTGGCTTGGCATCCGTTTTGCAAGTTTGTTAATGCCTTATTTGAGTGATAAACGCCATGCTCAAAGTTATCCAATATTACTATTTATCGTATTAGGTGTAATGGTCTTTGCATAAGTCAAAGTATCATCTCAATTAGACGAATTAACAAAGAAGTGGCGAGATGTATAACGCGGTGAGTAATCAAACAGTTGTTTCCTGACAGATTATGGTAGAATATATTCAGCTATCACGCGCTTTTGGCATTGAGGAATGATGACAATGAATGAGGCAGATATTCGCCCAACAAATTTTATCCGTCAGATCATAGATGAAGATCTTGCGAACGGGAAACATACTTCTGTACACACACGTTTTCCACCAGAACCCAATGGCTATTTACATATCGGCCATGCAAAATCAATTTGTCTGAATTTTGGTATCGCGAAAGATTATCAGGGACAGTGCAATTTACGTTTTGATGATACTAACCCAGTAAAAGAAGATGTTGAATATGTTAATTCAATTCAACACGATGTGCAGTGGTTAGGTTTCCAATGGAGCGGCGACGTTCGCTACTCTTCTGATTATTTTGATGCTTTATATCAATATGCTATTGAGCTAATCAATAAAGGCTTGGCATATGTTGATGAACTAAGTGCAGATCAAATTCGTGAATATCGCGGAACATTAAAAGAGCCAGGTAAAAATAGTCCTTACCGCGACCGTAGTGTTGAAGAAAACTTAACGTTATTTGAAAAAATGCGTGCAGGTGGATTCGAAGAAGGTAAGGCATGTTTACGCGCGAAGATTGATATGGCGTCACCTTTTATTGTCATGCGCGATCCCGTTCTTTACCGTATCAAGTTTGCAGAACATCACCAAACAGGTAATAAATGGTGTATTTACCCAATGTATGATTTCACACACTGCATTTCTGATGCTCTGGAAGGGATCACACATTCATTATGTACACTGGAATTCCAAGATAACCGCCGCCTATATGACTGGGTGTTGGATAACATCACTATTGATTGTCATCCTCGTCAGTATGAATTTTCGCGCTTAAATCTTGAATATACGGTTATGTCTAAGCGTAAACTCAACCAATTAGTGACTGAAAAACATGTCGATGGTTGGGATGATCCGCGTATGTTGACAATTTCTGGTCTACGTCGTCGCGGTTATACCGCAGCTTCAATCCGCGAATTTTGTAAACGCATTGGTGTTACAAAGCAAGATAACAATGTGGAAATGGCATCATTAGAATCTTGTATTCGTGATGATCTCAATGAAAATGCACCACGTGCGATGGCTGTTATCGACCCAGTACGTTTAGTCATTGAGAATATGCCTGAAGGTGAAGAAATTCTGACAATGCCTAACCATCCAAATAAACCTGAGATGGGAACGCGTCAAGCACCATTTAGCCGTGAAATATATATTGATCGTGCTGATTTTCGTGAAGAAGCAAATCGCCAATATAAACGTTTAGTTTTAGGCAAAGAAGTGCGCTTGCGTAATGCATATATTATTAAAGCAGAGCGTGTTGAAAAAGATGCAGAAGGTAATATTACAACTATTTTCTGTACTTATGATCCGCAAACGTTGAATAAAGACCCAGCAGACGGACGCAAAGTAAAAGGCGTTATTCATTGGGTTAGTGCTCCGCATGCACTTCCAGCTGAAATTCGTCTGTATGACAGATTGTTTACTGTGCCAAATCCAGGCGCAGAAGATGATTTCTTGTCAGTGATTAACCCAGATTCATTGGTTATTCGTCAAGGCTTTGTGGAACCAAGTCTACGCGAAGCAACAGCAGATAAACCATATCAGTTCGAACGTGAAGGTTATTTCTGTGTAGATAACCGTTTGAGTAGCCCTGATCAGTTAGTTTTTAACCGTACTGTGGGGCTAAGGGATACTTGGGCTAAGATTGAGAATCAATAATTCCCTCAATTCCTCGTCATCCTTCACGCTGCCTCTTTGTTGACGGCACTTAGCTACCCAAGTCACATACTTCTGTATGCTCCTTGGGATAGCTTCGCTTGTCGCCGCGATGCAACGCGAATGCTTTAGAGGAATGTCGAGGTTCAATTAGATCATTTCTCGATATCTTTACGAGACCTCTTTGTTGACGGCACTTAGCTACCCAAGTCACATACTTCTGTATGCTCCTTGGGATAGCTTCGCTTGTCGCCGCGATGCAACGCGAATGCTTTAGAGGAATGTCGAGGTTCAATTAGATCATTTCTCGATATCTTTACGAGACCTCTTTGTTGACGGCACTTAGCTACCCAAGTCACAKACTTCTGTMTGCTCCTTGGGATAGCTTCGCTTGTCGCCGCGATGCAACGCGAATGCTTTAGAGGAATGTCGAGGTTCAATTAGATCATTTCTCGATATCTTTACGAGACCTCTTTGTTGACGGCACTTAGCTACCCAAGTCACAGACTTCTGTCTGCTCCTTGGGATAGCTTCGTTTATCGCTGCGATGCAACGCGAATGCTTTAGAGGAATATTAAATTCTAATTATTCTTGCTTGTTATTCAACTAGTTGTTAGTTGATATCAATATCAAATACTTTTTTTATCTCGATTTTCATTTATTATGATTGCCTACTTTAGGTGATTATTTTATCGCTATTTGAAATAGTTTTATGACTTGTATTAGGCAAGAGGAGTACACTTTGAATTTAAAGTCTTTTTTACAAAAAAAGGCCAACAGAACGAAATTTATTCTTGTTGTGATCCTCTATTTTTTATGCCAATTAATTTTAATTAATTATATATCACCATTATTAGATGAAAATTATTTGGCTCACTATTGGGATGATGGTATTCAATATGTCATCACCGTGATTGCATATTTAGCATTTTGTTTAGCGTTCGCAATATCCCTAATTGCCTTACAGATCTATTTTCTAAGAGTTTGGTGCTTTAGATTAAATGATATGGGGTTAAGTCATTATCTGCGTTTTTTACCTGTATTATGTTTTATTATTATATTAATCAATAACTTTTATATTTTTAATCCATGGATCGCTTATTTTTATTACTTTGTTATTTTCTTAAGTGCAATTCCAAAAACAGATTATTTTATAAGTAAAGATTAGCTTTTATAACAGTCAGTTAGCTATAGAATCTTATTAGCACTGCTAATGCAGGCTAATAAGATAAAGTAATTGAAAATAAGGTTAAACATCAATTTGATAATTAATTTATAAGCCTTATCTTCTATTGGGGTTTATTTACTCAACTGTATTGCTCTTTTTTAATGCTAAAGATATAGCATCTAATATTTTTGGTGTGTCCATTTTCGGTAAGATGACTTCCATAAAAGCAAGCTGATTACAATGGACGACATCTTCTAAAGCTTGTCTCAATTGTTTTGGTTCAGAGATATGGCGGATAAATGCATTATGTTCATTGGCTAATCCTTTAAATAATAATGTCCAATCCCATAATGTAATATCATTGTAGAGTTCTTCTGGGCCATGAATGGCGCGTTCAACGGTATACCCTTGATTATTCAATAAAAATATTATTGGTTTTATTCCATTTCTCAACATAGTACCTAATTCTTGCACTGTGAATTGTGCGGAACCATCACCAATAAGTAAGATAACCCGACGATTTGGTACTGCTAATTGCGCACCAAATGTTGCCGCTAATGAAAAGCCAACAGATGCCCACAATGATTGAACGACAAACTTACAATTCTCAGGTAAATCTAATGCAGCTGCGCCAAAACATGAAGTCCCTTGATCTGTAAATAAAATATCATTTGGGCGTATAAATTTCTGAATTTCAGACCAGAAATAGCTTTGATTAAGCTCTGTACTGCTCACTTCCGGTAACAATGGTTTACTGATTTTCGGTAATTGCCATTGTGAAGCAAGGGAAATAGTTAACTGATGCAAGGCATTAATGGCGTCTTGCATGGGAATTTGTGTGAAAACTTGATGGCCGACTCTCGCTTCATTTGGATGGATATAAATACAATTTTCAATGGGCAAGTGATGGCTAAAACCTGTCGTGGTTGTATCAACAAATATCACGCCGATATTGATTGTGACATCAACATCTTCCACCTGCTGCTTAATTTCAGGGCTACTGGCTGCACCAATATAGGTGCCTATAAAATTAGCATGATCCTCATCAAACACACCTTTACCAAATAAGAGTGTGGAATGGGGGAGTGGAACTTCATCCATCCACTTTTTTAAGTCTAATTGTACATTTAATCGCTCAGCGAGACAGCCTGCCAATACTGATACTTTCTTAGCATTTATCAGTTTGTTTTTTGCAGCTTCAATAAACATATCGAGTGAAGCTGTTGATAAAATGCTTTGAGGTAATATTAAAGGTGCTGGTTTAGAAACCAATGGCATTGTTGCCACATCACAAGGAAGGACTAGGTGAACAGGGCGATGTTCACGCATGGCAGTAATGATTAATCTATCAATTTCAGATTCGGCATTTTCAGGTGTTAGGCAAGCTTGAGCGACACTCACTTCTTTTGCCATGCGCGAGAAAGTATCAAAATCACCATCACCTAATGAGTGATGGAGTAATAATCCCGCTTGTTGTGATTTTAATACAGGCGCGCCAACAATATGAATAATGGGTAGGTATTCAGCATAAGCGCCGGCTATTCCATTTATAGCACTGAGTTCACCAACGCCAAAAGTGGTCAATATTGCTGCGGCTGGTTTACAGCGTGCGTAACCATCAGCAGTATAAGAGGCATTAAGTTCATTGGCGCAACCAATCCAATCAATTTGTGGATGACTGATGATATGATCAAGAAATTGCAAGTTGTAGTCACCAGGAACGCCAAATAAATGGCGAATACCGATTTGAGCTAGGCGGTCTAAAAGGTAATCTGCTACGGTATAATTTTTATTCATAACCATAACCTATCAAAAAATGTGAATGACCTAAATTCACAAGATGTGCTGATACAGCCCGACTTGTGCCAGATAGTTGCGATAAAGAGATCTATTTGAGTTTTAACTAGCCAAAACAACTAAAACATTATTTATTTCTCAACAAACTCTCTCGATTCCTCAAGCAAATTGAGAGTCGAGTATAGATTGCTGGGAAGTTAAAACTCTTGTTGCGTAGGACGTAAGACAATTTCATTAATATCTACATCCTCAGGTTGTTCAATTGCATAGGCAATAGCGCGTGCAACGGAATCTGGTGGGATGGCTTGCTTATAAAATTCAATGATTGACTGTAAACTCGTAGGATCTGAACTGCCAAATTTTAATTCAGAATCAACAACACCAGGACAGATTGTTGTGGTTCTAATATTTTTCCCGACTTCGTGGCGTAGGCCCTCTGATATAGCGCGAATGGCAAATTTTGTGCCGCTATAAACAGTGCCTCCGGGGCTAAATACTTTGACTCCAGCAACGGAAGAAATATTAATAAAATGACCACTGTTTTGCTTTTCGAATATAGGCAGCACTTCTGCTATCCCATATAAAGGTCCTTTAATATTAATATCGACCATTTTTTCCCATTCATTCACTTTGCTAAGATTCAGTGGTGAAATAGCCATTAATCCTGCATTATTAATTAACACATCAATTTTGCCAAATTGGTTTAATGTTGTGCTGACTAGGTTTTTGACGTCACTATATTGAGTGATATCAGTAACGACTGCGAGGGCATTTCCACCTTCAGCAATGCAATCTTGTGCAAGCTTATCAATAAGTTCTTTACGGCGAGCCGCTAGCACGATAGTAGCTTTCTGTTTCGCAAGATAAAGAGCCGCGGATGCACCAATGCCACTACTTGCACCAGTAATGATAATAACTTTACCTGCAATTTGCCCCATTATGGTTCTCCTTCCCAATTAAACTAAGCCGCAAATAATGATTGCTGGGAATTGTGTCTATTAATTAAAGATATATATGAACAATGCGCATTGTGTATTACAGTTTTATCTTTCTTTATATTTTGCAGATTTACTTAGCAATTGGTTTAGGTATTGCTTCAACAATTGAAACATAGCAACCAGTATCAATAATACGGTTAAGTTTTAAGCCTGCACTGTCGAGTAATTCTGTTAATTCTTCTTCACTACGAGTTTGTCCGCCATCAAAACTGGCTAAAAGTAATAGGTCAATCAGGTTACCACCATGCCAATTGTTACCTGTTGGGATCACGGGTTCTAGGATCAATAATTTAGAATTATCATTCATCGCATTGCGGCAGCATTGCAATATTTTCTGAGCCTGATCAGTTGGCCAGTCCATTGTAATGTACTTTAATAAATAGAAATCGGCTTCTGGGCAAGACTCAAAGAAGCTACCAGGATGAATTTCCCAACGCTTTTCTCCATCTAATTCCCCAAGTCGGTGCTTTTGTAGAATTTCAGGTCTATCAAATAAAATGCCATGTAAAGTTTTATTACTTTTTAGCACACTTAATAGTAATCCACCCATACCACCCGCAATATCAACAACTTTTGCGTTATCAGGGAATTTATATTTCTGTGTTAAAAAATAGTTTTCAACAGCAGACATAGAAGACATGCCTGTGTGGAACGTGTAATCATCTTTATAATGGCTTTCATCAGCCCAATATTCGTAGAAAGATTCTCCAAACATATCTTTAAAAGGCGTATCACTGCGTAAACTATCAATTAGATCACCTAATGGTGCCCAAAATGTTATGTCAGTCAGCATTAATACTGCATCATGTAATGAATGTGGGTGATCTTTACGAAGAAACTGTGCTGCGGGGGTTAACTCAAATTTACCGTCATCTGTTTGTGCAAATACTTTTTTAGCGGCAAGCATTCGCATGACTCTAAATAAATGTTTAGGGTTAACATCCGATTCTTTTGCAAGTTCATCAATTGTTTTTGCACCATTTTTTAGCTTATCAGCAATATCTAATAATGCCGCAACCCTGAGTGATGCTTGGAACGTGATGCCCATTGCTTGCTCTAATAAATAGATAGCAGCACTTTCATTTTTAGATATACAAGTATCGTTATTTAACATGCAATTGTTCCTCTTAGTAATTAATAGTTTAAAACACGATTAAAAATAATTAGATGAACTCTATACTTTATTAAAGATACATATTTAATTTTATAGTATCGGACTGCATTTATATCGTTGTGACTAATAACATTTATTGAAAAATAATGGCGATAATATAAAGACCTGACTTTTTACTTCTTGAATTCTATGGTGTTTAAGTCATTTTATGACTTTGTTTTTATAGTGGTAATACCAGTTGGTAATTAAAACATTTGAAAATACCCATATTAATAATAGTTATGTCAATATTTGAATTGTATATATTTTATTTTGTATTGTTTTAGTTTGATTTATTTTTATATAAAGTCAAGATTAAAAATATTAATCTTATAATTATTTTTTTATATATTAAGAACTAAATATATATTTAATATGACTCATCAATAATGTTGTTTTATATTGTTGATTTTCATGTTTATTTTTTGTTATTGTTTCGTGGTGGATATTTTTATAGTTAGACTGTCATCATGAATTATTAATTAGCGGAATAATTACTTTAGTAATATTAACTTATTATTTAAATCATTTTATGATGTTTTTATATAATAAAGGATACATTAATAATATAAAATAAGTTGATATTAATTAGGTGAATAGTTTTATGGTTAAATATTTTCATTCCATCACTAATAATATAATTAATGTGGTTATTAATTAACTATAAGTGATTTAACTAAAAATTATTAAAAGCAATTATATAAATAATTAGCTATATAAATGAATAGTTGTCTTAAAATGATTAAAACTGAGTAAGTACTTAGTCAATAAATATGGTTTTTTAATTCAGAAAAATAAGTGGTATTGTTGTTCTTATTATTAACGAATTTTTAGACTGAGAATAAGGTTATATAGAGTAAAGATTTTAGAAAAAATAGTTCTAATATAAAACTAATAAAGCTAAAAATAATGACAGATATTTTATGAATAAAAATAATTACCAAATGTTAATGTTGTGTTTATTTGTTGTATTTTTATTGCGAAATTTTGTTAATAAATGTAATAAAAATACAATAAATAACAAAATGTGCGAAATATAGGCATTTTTTTCATTGCAAGTGGTCTGATCAGTAGTAAAATTACAATTAAAAGAGTATTATTAACTCAGTTAATTATATTCATATTATTTGTACGACTTTGGTGATCCTTAAAAGATTATTCATGAGGATAATTTAAAATCGGCAAATATAGTGGCTACTGACAGGAGGATATCGATGTCCACATACCACGAATATTCCCGTACTCAGGTTATGGTACGCCGCGCTGCCGCGTTGTTTGCAGGCATACTTGCATTTCCGATTATGGTTTTTCATCCACAACGTGCAAAATTTTATAGCTACTTATATAAAGTTTGGACGAAAACAAGCGATAAACCCGTGTGGTTAGAGCGTTCAGAAATGACGATGGATGCACATCGCTAGCAGTAAAATTGCGATATTATTCTCCCCGCGATAAAAAATCGTGGGGATGAAAAATCCTGCCTTTGCACCTACATCTCCAAAATAGCCATTTCTTTTTACTCTATTGCTTTATAATCTTATGACATGACAATTTTCGGTCATTTAAAAATTATTTGCTATGTCAGCCAAAAACATTGCAAGAAAAGGATAAGGTTATGCGTAATATCTCTTTGGAAGAAGTGATCAATAATGAATTAAAAGTCAGTGAATTCCAAGACTATGCTCCGAATGGCCTTCAAGTAGAAGGGCGCTCGCATGTACAAAAAATTGTCACTGGTGTGACTGCTTGCCAAGCGTTATTAGATAAAGCTGTAGAAATGGAAGCGGATGCAATTATTGTTCATCATGGTTATTTTTGGAAAAATGAGCCAGTTGTGATCAAAGGCATGAAAAGAAAGCGCCTGAAAACATTATTAGAAAATGATATTAACCTTTATGGCTATCATCTTCCTCTGGATGCTCATCCTCATCTTGGTAATAACACACAGCTAGCACATTTAATGGGTGTCAAAATTGATGGTTATATTGAGCCTTTATTGCCATTTGGTTATTTTGATGAGCCAATCACGCCAGCAGAATTATCACAGCGTTTAGAAAAGCAACTTGGTCGTAAGGTGCTCCATTGCGGAGATTTTGGTAAACAAGAAATCAGACAAATTGCATGGTGCACGGGTGGCGGGCAAGGTTTTATTTTAGAAGCGGCTGAATTTGGTGTGGATGCTTTTGTCACGGGAGAGGTTTCAGAGCAAACTATCCATATTGCAAGAGAAATGGGCATTCATTTTTATTCTGCGGGTCATCACGCAACAGAACGCTATGGCATTAAAGCATTAACTAAATGGTTAGTTGATAACCATGGTTTAGATGCAACATTCATTGATATTGATAACCCAGCTTAAAATAGATAAAAATGCAGTATATCTATTTGATATACTGCATTTTAGTCGATGATTAATACTTTGTGGCTTACTGATTTTAGTGCGCCTGAACTCGATAACGAATTGAAACACCCATCAGGATCACGCCGGAAATTAACATTACTGCGCCTAGATGTTGGCTCCAGCCAGCAACAATCAAACCAATAGCAAGACCAATATAATAAAATAGGCCTAATATAGCGCCAGCAGTCCCTTTTCTATCATTATAACGATTCAGTGCATGGGCAAGAATATTTGGAATTGCAACACCATACCCAATAACAATTCCTATCACTGGCAAAATAAACCACGCCGAATGAATAAGAGCAAAAACTAACGCTCCGCTAATTAATGAAATCAAACTCGCGAGTTTAACTAATGTCTCTGGTGATTGATTTTTAGCCAGTAAATACCGATTTAAGACTGAGCCAATTCCGACGCCAATGGCGAGTAAAATGCCTGTAAGACCAAATTGCTGCTGAGATAGCATTAATTGTTCAAAATGAAAGGGCGCAAGTTGGTAATAACTGAATAAATTAATGTTGAAAAATGCAATTAACATCACATTTCTTAAAATATCTTTATCCTTAATCATAGCCAATAAAGTGGTTAAAAATGGGCTATGAATCACATTTTCAGGTTTGGTCTCTGGAAGCTTATAACAAGCCCATAACAATAACCCTACGGCTAAAATGGCTAATCCAACAAAAACGGCTTGATATCCGCCTATGCTGACTAATAAAGATCCAATTAGCATGCCAAGTGCTGGGCTAATAGCAATCGCAATTCCCATAATAGAGAAAACTTTAGCTAATTGAGGGCCTTGGTAACTATCTCGCATCGCTGTTTGTGTACCAATCGACCCCACAGCAGCACCAAAAGCAGATAACATACGCATGAGTAATAATAGGGCAAAGTGAGAAACAAAAAGAGCACCAATAGATGCAACGCCATATAGCAACAACCCTGCTAATATCGTGGGTCGACGACCAATGACATCACACATTCTCCCCCAGAAAACCACACCTAAGGCAAATGCGAAAAAATAGAATGAAAGTGTTTGAGAAGCACTTTGCGCACTGACTTGAAAAGCGCTAGCAATATCTGTTAATGCTGGGCTGTATATAGTTTCTACAATTTGTGGAAACATCATCAAGGCTACAGCCAACCATAATGAAAGAGATGATTTCATCTAAGTTATCCTATTTTATCATTAATTTAATAGGCAAGATTTTAGTGGCATTTTTATTGTCTTATTACAATAATAAAGACTAATAATATCAAAAACAGGACTTGTTATGGCTTGGCTTTCGCAACAAGATAAGTTTGAAACTCATTGGTATCAGGCGCCTATTTTAGGTATTGCAGCTGAAATGGGGCAGCATGATTCGGGAATGCATCATCATGATATGGGGCAATTATTGTTTACTCAACAAGGTTGCATTCTAATCTCATTACAAAATCACCTCTCGTTATTGCCACCGGGTAGAGTGGCTTGGTTGCCTCCCAACATGATTCATCGAGCACAAATGAAGTCATCTGTTGGTTACCGCTCAGTTTATCTTAATCAGCATTATTCTAATTTTATGGGGAATGAAGTCGCGATTTTAACGGTAAGTCCATTATTAAGAGAAATTCTCGAATGTATTGCTGTGGCGCCGTTTGATAGTAATTGGCAGCAAGGAAGGCTGGCAAACTTACTGCCTGTTTTTATTGATGAGCTACAAAGTGCAACAACAGAACCAACACTGTTATCTATTCCACAAGATCGCCGAATTCATGATTTGAATATGCAGATACTTCCGCCAACATTGATTGAATTAGCGCAAAAAGTTGGTGCAAGTGAAAAGACAATTTCGCGTATTTTTATCCGCGAAACAGGAATGAGCTATCAAGCTTGGCGTCAGCAATGGCGGTTTATTAAAGCAGTGGAGTTACTTGCTTAAGGAAAAGCTTATCATTTTATTACTCAAGAATTGGGATTAACGAGTGATAGTGCTTTTATAAGTTTTTTTAAAAAAATGAGCGGTAAGACGCCTAAAGCCTATCAGAATGGGCAGTAAAAAAGAAAAGCCCCGAAAACGAGGCTTTGATATGTAGGGAATCGAATTTAATTGAATTATTATTTTTTGGAGATATTTGTATTGAAATCACGTTTATCATAACCAGTATATAGCTGGCGCGGACGTGCAATTTTCAATCCGTCATCATGCATTTCGTTCCAGTGAGCAATCCAGCCAATGGTTCGTGCAATTGCAAAAATAACGGTAAACATAGATGAAGGAATACCCATAGCTTTCAAGATGATACCTGAATAGAAATCAACATTCGGGTAGAGTTTCTTCTCAATGAAATACGGGTCGTTCAGTGCGATACGCTCCAACTCCATTGCAACTTCAAGTAGGCTATCATTTAAACCAAGTTCATTTAATACTTCGTGGCAAGTTTCACGCATGACTGTTGCACGAGGATCATGATTTTTATAAACGCGGTGACCAAAGCCCATTAGGCGGAAAGAGTCATTTTTATCTTTTGCGCGTTTAATAAAATCAGGAATATATTCAACGCTTTTGATCTCTTCCAGCATACGCAAGCAAGCTTCGTTAGCACCACCATGAGCAGGTCCCCACAGAGAGGCAATTCCCGCAGCAATACAAGCAAATGGGTTAGCGCCAGAGGAGCCAGCAGTACGCACTGTAGACGTTGACGCATTTTGCTCGTGATCAGCATGTAGGATCAAAATGCGATCCATTGCGCGCTCAAGTACTGGGTTTACAACATATTCTTCACAAGGCGTAGAGAACATCATGTGCAAGAAGTTACCCGCGTAAGACAAGTTATTACGTGGATAAACAAAAGGTTGACCAATAGAATACTTATAGCACATTGCCGCAACAGTCGGCATTTTAGAGAGTAATCTATATGCCGTAATTTCACGATGGCGTGGGTTAGAAATATCGAGAGCATCGTGATAGAAAGCAGCCAAAGCGCCAGTAACACCACAGAGCACCGCCATTGGGTGAGAGTCACGGCGGAAACCATTTAGCATGCGCGTGATTTGCTCATGGATCATGGTATGACGAGTTACTGTATTTCTAAAAGTGTCATATTGTTCTTGGGTTGGTGCTTCTCCGTAAAGCAGGATATAGCAAACTTCAAGATAGGTAGCTTCGGTTGCGAGTTGATCAATTGGGAAGCCGCGGTGCAGTAAAACACCTTTTTCACCATCAATATAAGTGATTTTTGACTCACATGAAGCAGTAGATGTAAATCCAGGGTCATAAGTAAAATACCCTTTAGAACCTAAAGATCGGACATCGATAACCTTTTGGCCAAGGGTGGGGGATAGAATATCTACTTCAATTTCACTTCCACTCTCAGTCGATAGCTTAGCTTTGTTATCAGCCATTTACGGTCTCCTTAGCGCTTGATAATCAACACCCAACAACCAGGACACAGTTTTATACAGCGTCTTTACGCATTGTTCTACCGGCATATTGTGGAAATCAGCTAGCTATCACATTAAATCCTGAATTCTGACGGCCGACGACAATGTCTTTTAGGTCATATATGAGTGTGTCGATGTTATGTTTTTGTTGTTTTACTTACAATATCACTAATTTTAGTAAGGGAAACAATTTTCATAAATATTATTTATTTTTGTGTCAAAAAATGTACTGACGTCTCGATAAATCTTGCTGCCCTATATGTAAAATAAATGTTGACTGAATGTCAAATGACATGAGCACATTTGTACAAAATGTATAAATCGTGATCCTTCTCACTGTTCGGGCTAAATGTCTCCAAACATTTTGTGTGGGAATTGTAATAGCAATGTGAAGACTTTATACTTGAGACAGGTCTCCGGATTACCCTGACGTTAGACTCTCAGCGTAATCAGTGTGCAACTATTTTTGAATATGATGGATTAATGTTTAACTTAAGTTGCATTTAGTTCCCCCTGTTGCTGTCAGTTTCCGCCCCAGGTCCGGAGGAAGGAAAATAATAAGAGCTATGTGGGCAAAATTGTGAAAAAACAAAGACCTGTCAACCTTGATCTGCAGACGATCCATTTCCCGATTACTGCAATATCTTCGATCTTGCACCGTGTCTCTGGCGTCATTACTTTCATCGCAGTCGGTATTCTGCTTTGGTTGTTAGGGACATCTTTATCCTCTCCAGAAGGTTTTCAACATGTATCCGAAATAATGACTGGTTTTTTTGCCAAGTTCATTCTTTGGGGAATTCTAACAGCATTGGCGTATCACATTTGTGGTGGTATTCGTCATATGTTAATGGATTTTGGCTATGTTGATGAAACACTTGCTGCTGGTAATTCATCAGCAAAAATTACGTTTGTTATCACTATCATTCTGGCAATTCTGGCGGGGATATTAGTATGGTAAGTAATGCATCTACTTTAGGCCGTACTGGTATTCAGGACTGGCTATTAATCCGTGGTTCAGCGATCGTAATTGTACTCTACGTGCTGTACCTTGTTGGCTTTATTGCCATCAACGATATTACTTATGAAACATGGCGTGGATTCTTTTCATCCTCTGTGACGAAAGTGTTCACTATCCTTACACTGTTCTCGATTCTAGTTCATGCCTGGATTGGATTATGGCAAGTACTGACGGACTATGTTAAGCCAATCGCACTTCGTTTAGTGCTGCAATTAATCATTGTTATTGCTCTATTGGCTTACTTAATTTACGGAACAATCGTGGTGTGGGGTGTATAGATGAATCTGCCAATAAGAGAGTTTGACGCTATTGTTATCGGTGCTGGTGGAGCAGGTATGCGCGCCGCACTACAAATTTCACAGTCAGGACTATCTTGTGCCTTACTGTCAAAAGTTTTTCCAACACGTTCTCATACTGTATCAGCGCAAGGTGGTATCACTGTTGCACTTGGTAACACTCATCCAGATAACTGGGAGTGGCACATGTATGACACAGTTAAAGGTTCTGATTACATCGGTGACCAAGACGCTATTGAATATATGTGTCAAACCGGTCCTGAAGCTATTCTAGAATTAGAACATATGGGTTTACCATTTTCTCGTTTAGATGATGGTCGAATCTACCAACGTCCATTTGGTGGTCAGTCTAAAAACTTTGGTGGCGAACAAGCTGCGCGTACTGCTGCTGCGGCAGACCGTACAGGCCATGCGCTATTACATACGCTTTACCAACAAAACCTAAAAAATCACACTACGATTTTTTCTGAGTGGTATGCCCTTGATTTGGTTAAAAATCAGGACGGCGATATTGTTGGTTGTACTGCGATTTGTATGGAAACGGGTGAACTTGTTTACTTCAAAGCAAAAGCGACTATTTTGGCAACAGGTGGCGCAGGGCGCATTTACCAATCAACCACTAATGCTCACATCAACACAGGTGATGGTGTTGGTATGGCAACTCGTGCTGGTGTACCGCTGCAAGATATGGAAATGTGGCAATTCCACCCAACAGGTATTGCGGGGGCGGGTGTTTTAGTAACCGAGGGTTGTCGTGGTGAAGGTGGTTACCTCTTAAACAAAGATGGTGAGCGTTTCATGGAACGTTATGCCCCTAACGCGAAAGATCTTGCTGGTCGTGACGTTGTTGCTCGCTCAATCATGATTGAGATTCGTGAAGGCCGTGGCTGTGATGGTCCATGGGGTCCTCATGCTAAATTGAAATTGGATCACTTAGGTAAAGACGTTCTTGAATCACGTTTGCCGGGTATTCTTGAATTATCTCGTACTTTTGCTCACGTTGACCCAGTCAAAGAGCCAATTCCTGTCATTCCAACTTGTCACTATATGATGGGTGGAATTCCAACTAAAGTGACAGGACAAGCTATTCGCTATAATGAAAAAGGCGAAGATGAAGTGATCCCAGGCTTGTTTGCTGTGGGTGAAATTGCTTGTGTCTCTGTCCATGGTGCAAACCGCCTTGGTGGTAACTCACTGCTTGACCTTGTGGTATTTGGTCGCTCAGCAGGATTACACTTAAAAGAATCTCTATTAGAGCAAGGTCCAATGCGTGATGCGACTGAATCTGATATTGATGCAGCATTATCTCGCTTTAATCGTTGGGAAAATGCGCGTACAGGTGAAGATCCAGTTGAGATCAGAAAAGCATTGCAATCTTGCATGCAACATAACTTCTCGGTATTCCGTGAAGGTGATGCAATGGCGAAAGGGTTGGAAGAGCTGAAAGTTATTCGCGAACGCCTGAAAAATGCACGTCTTGATGATACATCACGAGAATTTAACACTCAGCGTATTGAATGTTTAGAACTGGATAATTTGATGGAAACAGCTTATGCAACAGCACAAGCGGCCAACTTCCGTACGGAAAGCCGTGGCGCACATAGCCGTTTTGACCATCCAGATCGTGATGATGCTAATTGGCTATGCCACTCTTTATATCTACCGCAATCTGAAACGATGACGCGTCGTGAAGTGAACATGCAACCTAAATTGCGTGAACCCTTCCCGCCGAAAGTACGTACTTATTAATGCGTGGTGTGAATCCAGTTGCGGAGAAATAAACTATGAAACTTGAATTTTCGATTTATCGCTATAATCCGGATGTAGATAACGCACCTCGTATGCAAGATTACACGCTCGAAGTTCCTGAAGGGCGTGACATGATGTTACTTGATGCACTTATTCTGCTGAAAGAAAAAGATCCGACATTATCATTCCGTCGTTCTTGCCGTGAAGGTGTTTGTGGCTCTGATGGTGTGAACATGAATGGTAAAAATGGCTTGGCCTGTATCACGCCATTATCCGCCTTAACGCGTTCTGGGAAGAAAATTGTCATCCGTCCATTGCCAGGTCTGCCTGTTGTTCGTGACCTGATAATTGATATGAGCCAATTTTATACTCAATACGAAAAAATTCGCCCGTATCTTATTAATGATAATAAGAATCCACCTGCACGCGAGAATTTACAATATCCAGAGCAACGAGAAAAACTCGATGGACTTTACGAGTGTATTTTGTGTGCTTGTTGTTCTACTTCTTGCCCATCATTCTGGTGGAATCCGGATAAATTTATTGGACCAGCAGGTCTTTTAGCAGCCTATCGTTTCCTAATTGATAGTAGAGATACTGAGACAGATAGTCGATTAGATGATCTATCCGACGCTTTTAGTGTTTTCCGCTGTCATAGCATTATGAATTGTGTCAATGTATGCCCTAAAGGACTAAATCCAACGAAAGCTATCGGTCATATTAAATCTATGTTACTAAAACATAGCGCTTAGAACTGATATTTAACCTGCGGTATGGAAGTGCCGCAGGTCATTAAAAGACTAAGTCGTAAATATAAAAATACAAAAGTAATAGATAGAGCAAAAAGTAAAAAGTGAAAGTACAAAGCCAACCTGCACAACAAAAGATGAAGACGCGAGCTGACTCAAGGGATCTTTAAAAACTGTAGGCAGTTTTTAAAGGTTCCTAAAAAAGGGGAGCCCGGAGTGATAAAGGGAAACCCAAAGTGAGAACATGCATAAAGCACGTCCAGAAGAACCTTTATCGAGGCCGCAAAAATGCGGTAATTAGTTAACCACGGCGAAAACTAAAGCTTAAATAGCTTAAGGGATCACAATGCAGAACGGCGTAATGAAGGACTGGCTGGATTCGAGCTTTCTGGCAGGCGCGAACCAGTCTTACATAGAACAACTCTATGAAGATTATCTGACAGACCCTAATTCTGTTGATGCTGGTTGGAGAGAAATCTTCCAGCAACTGCCTGGCGCAGTAGGCACCAACGGTGAACAACTCCACTCGCAAGCACGCGATTACTTCCGTCGCTTAGCTAAAGACTCTACTCGTTATCATACCTCTGTCTCCGACCCAACAATCGACGCAAAACAAGTTAAAGTTTTACAGTTGATTAATGCATTCCGCTTCCGCGGACATCAAAATGCAAATCTTGATCCGTTAGATTTATGGAAACGCGAATCGGTTCCTGATTTAGATCCTACATTCCATAACTTAACAAAAGAAGATTTCGACGAAACATTTAACGTGGGTTCTTTTGCAATTGGCAAAGAAACCATGAAACTAAGTGACCTTTATGATGCACTGAAACGTATTTATTGCGGTTCTATCGGTGCTGAATATATGCACATTACTAATACCGAAGAAAAACGCTGGATCCAACAGCGTCTTGAGTCAGTAAATGTTGCAGAACAATTTACCAAAGAAGAAAAACGTCGCTTTTTAGCTGAATTAACGGCGGCTGAAGGTTTGGAACGTTATTTAGGTGCTAAATTCCCAGGCGCAAAACGTTTCTCATTGGAAGGTGGTGATGCACTAGTTCCAATGCTGAAAGAGCTGATTCACTACGCGGGAACACATGACACAAGCGAAATCGTATTAGGTATGGCTCACCGTGGTCGCCTAAACGTACTGGTTAATATTTTGGGCAAAAAACCTGCTGAACTATTTGATGAATTCGCAGGAAAACACAAAGACCATTCAAGTGCTGGTGACGTAAAATATCACCAAGGTTTCTCTTCTGATTTCCAAACTGCGGGTTCACGCGTTCACCTAGCATTGGCCTTTAACCCATCTCACCTTGAAATTGTCAGCCCAGTTGTTATTGGTTCTGTTCGCGCTCGCCGCGATAGATTGAATGAAGCACTGAGTAACAAAGTTATTCCAGTAACCATTCATGGTGACTCAGCTGTAACAGGGCAAGGTGTTGTTCAAGAAACATTGAACATGTCTCAAGCTCGTGGGTATGAAGTTGGCGGAACAGTTCGCGTTGTGATTAATAACCAGATTGGTTTTACCACGTCGAATCCAAAAGATACACGCTCAACTGAATATTGCACAGATGTCGTGAAAATGGTTCAAGCACCAATTTTCCATGTGAATGGTGATGACCCAGAAGCGGTTGCGTTTGTAACGCGCTTGGCGTTAGATTTCCGTAATACGTTTAAACGCGATGTCATGATTGACCTCGTTTGTTATCGTCGTCATGGTCATAACGAAGCTGATGAGCCAAATGCAACACAGCCAATTATGTACCAAAAAATCAAAAAACAACCAACGCCTCGCAAAATTTATGCAGACCGTTTAATTGAAAACGGTATTGTAACTGCTGATGAAGTGACCGAAATGGTGAATTCATATCGCGATGCTTTAGATAGAGGTGATTGCGTTGTTGAAGAATGGCGTGAGATGGGTCCAAATGCTTATACATGGGAACCATACTTAAACCATGATTGGAATGAATCTTACAAATCAACGTTTGATCTAAAACGTCTGCAAGAATTAGCAGTGAAAACCAGCACAGTTCCAGCTGAAGTTGTCACCCAATCTCGCGTAGAAAAAATTTACGCTGATCGCGCTGAAATGGCGAAAGGTGAAAAACTGTTAGATTGGGGCGCAGCTGAAACACTGGCTTACGCAACATTGGTTGACGAAGGTGTTCCTGTTCGCCTTTCTGGTGAAGATGCGGGTCGTGGTACATTCTTCCATCGTCATGCAGTTATTCATAATCAAACAAATGGTTCAGTTTATGTGCCATTACAAAATATTCACAATGCGCAAGGTGAGTTTAAAGTTTGGGATTCAGTCCTAACTGAAAACGCCGTATTGGCATTTGAATATGGTTATGCAACTACAGAACCACGCACATTAACAATCTGGGAAGCGCAATTCGGTGACTTTGCCAACTGTGCTCAGGTTGTCATCGACCAATTTATTAGTTCTGGTGAACAAAAATGGGGTCGTATGTGTGGTTTGGTTATGTTATTACCACACGGTTATGAAGGCCAAGGTCCAGAGCACTCATCTGCACGTTTAGAGCGCTATCTACAACTGTGTGCAGACCAAAATATGCAAGTGTGTGTACCTTCTACACCTGCGCAGGTTTACCATATGTTACGCCGTCAGGCTCTACGCGGGATGCGTCGTCCTCTGATTGTAATGTCACCTAAATCCTTACTTCGTCACCCATTAGCGGTATCAAGTCTGGAAGAACTGGCTAATGGGAAATTCCAAACCGTTATCAGTGAAATTGATGATATTAATCCTAAAAATGTGAAACGTGTCGTTCTGTGTTCAGGTAAAGTCTATTACGATCTGTTAGAACAACGTCGTAAGAATGGGCAAACTGACGTGGCTATTGTTCGTATTGAACAGCTATATCCATTCCCACACGAAGATATTCAACAAGCATTAGCACCGTATGCGCATGTGAAAGATTTCGTTTGGTGTCAAGAAGAGCCATTAAACCAAGGTGCTTGGTATTGCAGTCAACATAATTTCCGTGAAGCTATCCCAGCTGGCGCAAATTTACGTTATGCAGGCCGTGCAGCTTCTTCATCCCCAGCAGTTGGATACACGTCCGTTCACCAAGAGCAACAACAAGCTCTGGTAAATGACGCTTTGAACATTGAATAAATTAAAGGATATAAAATGAGTAGCGTAGAAATTCTTGTTCCCGATCTTCCTGAATCCGTTGCTGATGCTACGGTTGCCACATGGCATAAAAAACCAGGTGATAGCGTCGAACGTGATGAAGTGCTGGTTGAAATTGAAACAGATAAAGTTGTTTTGGAAGTTCCTGCAAGTGAAGCAGGGATCTTGGATGCCATCATTGAAGATGAAGGCGCAACAGTACTTTCTAAACAGATACTTGGTCGCATTCGTTTAGGTGATAGCTCTGGACTTCCTGCTGAAGTTAAATCAGCTCAGGAATCAACACCTGCACAACGTCAAACTGCAAGTTTAGAAGAAGAAAGCAATGATGCTTTAACGCCAGCAACTCGTCGTTTAATTGCTGAACATGACTTAAACCCAGCGGATATTAAAGGCACGGGTGTTGGTGGGCGTTTAACTCGCGAAGATATTGAAAAATATTTAGCAGCGAATAGCAATAAAGCGGCTCCAGCTGCTGCGCCGAAAGCACCAGAAGCACCTCAAGCACCATTGGCGCATCGTAGTGAAAAACGTGTACCAATGACGCGTTTACGTAAACGTATTGCTGAGCGCCTACTGGAAGCGAAAAACAATACTGCTATGCTGACGACATTTAATGAAGTCAACATGCAGCCAATTAAAGACCTACGTAAACAATATGGCGAAGCATTTGAAAAACGTCATGGTGTGCGTTTAGGCTTTATGTCTTTCTACGTTAAAGCAGCAGTTGAAGCATTAAAACGCTATCCAGAAGTGAATGCTTCTATTGATGGTACAGATGTTGTTTACCACAACTACTTTGATATTAGTATTGCAGTTTCAACACCGCGTGGTCTGGTAACGCCAGTATTACGTGATGTTGATGCAATGAGCATGGCTGATATTGAGCGCAAAATTAAAGAACTCGCTATCAAAGGTCGTGATGGTAAATTAACGGTTGATGATTTAACGGGCGGTAACTTTACTATCACTAATGGTGGCGTATTTGGTTCTCTGATGTCTACACCAATTATTAACCCACCGCAAAGCGCAATCTTAGGCATGCATGCCATTAAAGATCGTCCAATGGCAGTTAATGGCAAAGTTGAAATTCTGCCAATGATGTACCTTGCATTATCTTATGACCACCGTCTAATTGATGGTAGTGAGTCAGTTGGATTCTTAGTTGCTATCAAAGATATGCTGGAAGATCCAACGCGTTTGCTGCTGGACGTATAGCGCTAATAGGGCAGGGGAATGCCTGCCCTTTCTGAGATAACCATGCAGCTGATTTTTCTGGTTGCTAAATCAGTAACAATTGAAGGGGGCGAATAAACGCCTCTTTAGACTCAATTATGGATAGAACATCATGAATTTACACGAGTATCAGGCAAAACAGCTTTTTACACGCTATGGCTTGCCAGCGCCAACTGGATATGCGTGTTCAACAGCAGAAGAAGCTGTTGAAGCAGCAAAAAAAATTGGTAATGGACCATGGGTTGTTAAATGCCAAGTTCATGCAGGTGGGCGCGGTAAAGCAGGCGGCGTAAAAGTGACTAAGGATATTAATGATATCCGTGAATTTGCAGACAAATGGTTAGGTAAAAACTTAGTTACTTATCAAACAGATGCAAATGGACAACCTGTTAATCAAATCTTGGTTGAAAATGCAACTGACATCGCTAAAGAACTTTATCTAGGTGCTGTTGTTGACCGTGGAACCCGTCGTGTCGTGTTCATGGCATCAACAGAAGGTGGTGTTGAAATTGAAAAAGTTGCAGAAGAAACGCCTGAACTAATTCATAAAGCAATCATCGATCCTTTAACGGGTCCGATGCCTTATCAAGGCCGCGAATTAGCATTCAAATTGGGTTTAACTGGAAAACAAGTTAGCCAATTTGCGAAAATTTTCATGGGTCTGGCAACGATGTTCTTAGAGCGTGACCTTGCGCTTATCGAAGTTAACCCATTGGTTATTAATACAGAAGGTGACCTGATTTGCCTAGATGGTAAATTAGGTGTAGATAGCAACGCGCTATATCGCCAACCTGAAATGCGCGCAATGCACGATCCATCTCAAGAAGATGCTCGTGAAGCTCAAGCGGCACAATGGGAACTAAACTATGTTGCACTAGATGGCAATATCGGTTGTATGGTTAACGGTGCTGGTCTTGCAATGGGAACCATGGATATTGTTAAATTGCATGGTGGTGCTCCTGCAAACTTCCTTGATGTTGGTGGCGGCGCGACAAAAGAACGCGTTACTGAAGCGTTCAAAATTATCCTTTCAGATAAAAATGTAAAAGCGGTTTTCGTTAATATCTTTGGTGGTATTGTTCGCTGTGACCTGATTGCTGACGGTATTATTGGTGCAGTAGAAGAAGTCGGTGTAAATGTACCAGTTGTTGTACGTTTAGAAGGTAACAATGCAGAGTTAGGTGCTAAGAAACTTGCAGATAGTGGCTTGAATATTATCGCAGCAAATAGCCTGACAGATGCAGCTAAGAAAGCAGTAGCAGCAGCGGAGGCTAAATAATGTCTATTTTAATCGATAAAAACACCAAAGTAATTTGCCAAGGTTTCACTGGTGGTCAAGGTACTTTCCACTCCGAACAAGCTATTGCTTACGGAACTAAAATGGTTGGCGGTGTAACGCCGGGTAAAGGTGGCACAACTCACCTAGGTTTACCAGTATTTAACACTGTTCGCGAAGCCGTTGAAGCTACAGGCGCAACAACGTCTGTTATTTATGTTCCAGCGCCATTTTGTAAAGATTCAATCCTAGAAGCGATTGATGCAGGTATTAAATTGATCGTGACAATTACAGAAGGTATTCCAACATTGGATATGCTGACTGTAAAAGTTAAGCTTGATGAAGCTGGCGTGCGCATGATTGGTCCAAACTGCCCAGGTGTTATTACTCCAGGTGAGTGTAAAATTGGTATCCAACCAGGTCATATCCATTTACCGGGCAAAGTTGGTATCGTTTCTCGCTCAGGTACATTGACTTATGAAGCAGTTAAACAAACAACAGATGCAGGTTTAGGTCAATCTACTTGTGTTGGTATCGGTGGTGACCCAATTCCGGGTTCAAACTTCATTGATATTTTGAAACTGTTCCAAGAAGATCCGCAAACAGAAGCTATCGTCATGATTGGTGAAATTGGCGGTAACGCGGAAGAAGATGCTGCTGCTTACATTAAAGATCACGTGACTAAACCTGTGGTTGCTTATATTGCTGGTGTTACTGCACCAAAAGGTAAGCGTATGGGTCACGCAGGTGCAATTATCGCTGGTGGTAAAGGGACTGCTGATGAGAAATTTGCTGCATTAGAAGCTGCTGGTGTGAAAACTGTACGTAGCTTGGCTGATATTGGTGATGCAGTAAAATCATTACTCGCTAAGTAAAACTTTTTGGGTTGCATATTAAACAATGCAACCCAATTAAGTGTGTCTCTATTTCGTATAAGAATACGGACACATTAAAGCCTATGTTCATTTGAGCGTAGGTTTTTTTTATGGGTAAGGTAATCATTGACAGCCATATTTAACTTATATAATAGATCACTTATTTATCTTTAATTTGAAAAAAGATGAAATTTATTCTGTTTGTTTAATCAATAAATGGCTATTCAACTTGAATGAGTTATCGCACCTAATTGGCTATAGAACCCTTCTAATATACCTATTGTCATACAATTCTTAACTTTTAGGCTGTAATTTAAACCTTATAGCCGCACGAGGAGATATCGTGAAAGCCTAAATTAGTTTGATTATAGTAACAATTTTTTCTTTCAGACTTTTAATTATGTACTAAAATAAATTAATAGGATTATAGAGGGTTATGAATAGCAGCTAGAGTTTGGCTATTCACGAGCATACTAAATAGAAATAACAATATGCTCGAAAGAGAAAAAGAGAATATGGTCAGTAGTGAAATATAATGAATAATGCAATGCAGTGTTGCAAATAGATGTGTTAAAAGAACAGCTACAACATAATGAGTGAGAATCATTTCTATTAAAAAACTTTAGGTAGGTAATTATCTAGAGAAGTAATTATATTAAAACTAGGTTATTAAATAGACAATAAAGATCAGCGCTAAGTGAAGTAATTACAAGAATATTGCATCTATTCAATATCTAAAGAGGATCAGTGATGAAAAATCGAGCTAAGATACTCATATATTGATATTTTCATTGGCAATAACCTACAGCAAAATATCGAAATTTTAGCCAGTATTAATGAACTTTATTTTAATGATAATGTGTTGGATATAGAAATCTAATGTCGATTAATTTAATAACTAATAGAATTCATAATAAAAACAAAATTGCCAAATATTATAAATAAGCATTCTTTTTGCGAACATTTAAATATAGCGTTAATTTTTTAGATTACTATTTAGTAAATAAAAATATTTTGATTACTACCAATAACAGGAGATTAACATTTAAATAACCATTAATTGATGATAAGGATAATCAGTTAACAATAACCCAAAAAATTGACATAAATCAATTTATTAGTGCTGGCTTTATTTTTCTAAATTGCTTAAATTGTTGCAAGATCAAATACCCATTTTTCTATTATAGGGTATAATTCTTGATATATATTCAGAATTCGAATCTGAATCACGCAAAAGAAGTTTATTGTGTGTGAAGATAAGCGTACTATTATTATAGTGTCGTTAGAGTTTTTGTTTTTGTTAATTATTTGTTGTTTTGAGGCATTTTTTGTTAGTAGTTAAGAGACTTTCTTTTTTTATTTTACTAGAAGCTGGGTTGCCGCATGTCGGTGTCTTCCTGCTAGGAGCAAGGAGTCAAGATGTTTGATATTGTCGAACTGTCAAGATTACAGTTTGCCTTAACTGCAATGTATCACTTCCTATTTGTACCATTAACGCTAGGTATGGCGTTTTTGCTTGCAATTATGGAAACGATATATGTGCTGTCGGGTAAGCAGATTTATAAAGATATGACTAAGTTCTGGGGTAAGTTATTCGGTATTAACTTTGCCCTGGGTGTTGCAACTGGTTTGACTATGGAGTTCCAATTCGGKACTAACTGGTCATACTATGCCCACTATGTTGGAGATATCTTCGGTGCACCTCTTGCAATCGAAGGTTTGATGGCATTCTTCCTAGAATCAACCTTTGTTGGTTTGTTCTTCTTTGGTTGGGATCGTTTAAGCAAGACTCAGCATCTTGCGGTGACTTGGTTAGTTGCTTTAGGTTCTAACTTCTCTGCACTATGGATTCTGGTCGCAAACGGCTGGATGCAAAACCCAATTGCAGCGGACTTTAACTTCGAAACAATGCGTATGGAAATGATTAGCTTCTCTGAACTAGTCATGAACCCTGTTGCACAAGTTAAATTCGTTCATACCGTTGCGGCGGGTTACTGTACTGGTGCTATGTTTGTTCTGGGTATCAGTTCTTACTACATGCTTAAAGGCCGTGATATTGCATTTGCAAAACGCTCTTTTGCAGTTGCCGCGAGCTTTGGTATTGCCGCAGTTCTATCTGTTATCGTTCTTGGTGATGAATCAGGTTACGAAATGGGTGACGTACAAAAAACCAAACTTGCCGCAGTAGAAGCAGAATGGGAAACTCATGCTCCTCCAGCATCATTTAACCTGATTGCTTGGCCTGATACCGAAAAAATGGAAAACAAATTCTCTATTTCAATTCCATGGGCAATGGGTATCATCGCAACTCGTTCATTAGATACGCCTGTTTTAGGCTTGAAAGATCTGATGAAACAACACGAAGTTCGTATTCGTAACGGTATGGTTGCATATGGTGAGTTGCAAGAGCTTTTAGCGGGTAATAAAGATCCTGATTTACGCAAATCATTTGAAATCAACAAGAAAGACCTTGGTTATGGCTTATTGTTAAAACAATATGCACCAAATGTTGTTGATGCAACAGAAGCACAGATCCAAAAAGCAGTTAAAGACAGCATTCCTAATGTTGGACCTCTGTTCTGGGCATTCCGTATCATGGTTGGTGTTGGTTTCTTACTGCTAATCATTATTGGGCTTTCTTTCCTATCTGTTGTTCGCAACCGTATTGGCCAAAACAAATGGTTGTTACGTGCAACACTGATTGGTATCCCATTACCATGGATCGCGATTGAATCAGGTTGGTTTGTTGCAGAATATGGTCGTCAACCATGGGCAATAGGTGAGGTACTCCCTGTTTCCGTTGCTCACTCTAACTTGACAACCCATGATCTGATTTTCTCTCTAGCTCTGATCTGTGGTCTGTATACACTGTTCTTAATTGCTGAGTTGTTCTTAATGTTCAAATTTGCTCGTAAAGGGCCAAGCAGCCTGAAAACGGGTCGCTACCACTTTGAACAAAAAAATAGCTCTGCACAAGACGTTCAGTAAACAGGAGTCCACTTATGTTTGATTATGAAGTTCTTCGGTTTGTGTGGTGGATTCTAATCGGTGTATTACTGATTGGGTTTGCTGTCACAGATGGTTTTGACATGGGCGTCGGCTTCTTATTACCTATTATAGGTAAAACAGATACTGATCGCCGTATCATGATTAACGCCGTTGCACCTCACTGGGATGGTAACCAAGTTTGGTTAATCACCGCGGGTGGTGCGATGTTTGCTGCATGGCCACAAGTTTATGCGGCAGCATTCTCCGGCTTTTATGTTGCAATGATTTTAGTGCTAGCAGCATTATTCTTCCGCCCAGTTGGTTTYGACTATCGTTCTAAGCTAGAAAATCCAAAATGGCGCAACATGTGGGACTGGGGTCTGTTTATTGGTGGTTTCGTTCCACCATTAGTTATCGGTGTTGCATTTGGTAACCTGTTGTTAGGTGTACCATTCTCAATTGATAACCAACAGTACCTGACTTATACAGGAAACCTATTTGGTTTGTTGAACCCATATGGCTTATTGGCGGGTGTTGTCAGCTTAATGATGATTGTGACTCAAGGTGCAACGTATCTACAAATGCGTACCACTGGTGAGTTAAATCTGCGTGTACGTAAAACAACCTATATCACATCACTTATAACGTTACTCGCGTTTGCAGGTGCTGGTGTGTGGTTAGTGATGGGTATTGATGGTTATGCTGTCACTTCAACTATTGATACTTTAAGTGCATCAAACCCACTTAATAAAACAGTAGAAGTGACTGCTGGCGCATGGTTAGTGAATTTCAATAACTACCCTGTATTGTGGGCTCTGCCTGCTTTAGGTGTTGTTCTGCCACTATTTACTATGCTGTTCACTAAAGCAAATAAAAATGCATTAGCATTTGTTAGCTCATCATTAACTATTGCATGTATCATTTTGACATGTGGTATCGCGATGTTCCCATTCATCATGCCATCAAGCATTATGCCAAATGCAAGCTTGACCATGTGGGATGCAACATCTAGCTTGTTTACACTGCAAGTAATGACTGTTGTTGCTATCATTTTTGTTCCAATCGTTCTGGCTTACACTGCGTGGTGTTACTACAAAATGTTTGGTCGTTTGGACAAAAACTTCATTGAAGGCAACAAGCATTCACTGTATTAAGGAGCATAACATATGTGGTATTTTGCCTGGATCCTCGGCACGCTGTTAGCTTGTAGTTTTGCAGTGATTGCTGGGTTAGCGCTAGAGCATGCGGAAGAGAAAGCCGCTGCGAAAGATGGCGAGTAGTCAATAATGCTGGTGGATAAATGCTATCAGCTATTGGATAAGGGTCCGATTAGGATCCTTATCCTTATATTAGCTTTGGTTATCGCGGGAAGTGTGATGTGGGATCCCACTCAATTTGCTGCAAAGACCAGTTCATTCCAAATATGGCAAGGGTTATTGCTCATTTGGGCAACCTGTAGCGCGATGATTTTTGGTGTCGGATTTAGGCCTAAAAAGTGCATTTGGCGAACAGTTTTTCATCCACTACCTGCCGCTATCATTCTTATCTGGGGACTAACAAAGCTCCTCGGCTAATCTAAATTATCAATTATGGGTCGTAAGGCCCATAATTTTTTTGATAACTTTACCTCCTAGATTATTCCAATACGCCAGAGTCTTGAGTATAGTGGCACCGTTAATTAATTTAACCTAGTATGGAGTGGTTGTTATGCTATTTCGCTGGCCTGTTCGCGTTTATTATGAAGATACTGACGCGGGTGGTGTGGTTTACCATGCACGTTACCTTGCTTTTTTTGAGCGAGCTAGAACTGAGATGCTACGAAATAAGGGTATCAATCAACAAAATTTACTCGCTGAGAATCTTGGGTTTGTTGTTAAAAGTATGACAACTGACTTTATTAAAGCCGCTCGGCTGGATGATTTATTGGAAATAGAGACACAAATTATGGAAGTTAGGCGTGCCTCTTTAACCTTTCAACAAAGGTTAGTTGATTCACAAGGCAACCTGCTTTGTAGAGCTGTGGCTCTAATTGCTTGTGTTGATACATCAAAAATGAAGCCAATTGCGCTTCCTAAGTCTATTGTCGCGGAGTTTAAACAGTGACTGACATGAATATTTTGGATTTATTCCTAAAAGCGAGCCTATTGGTTCAGATCATTATGTTCGTTTTAATAGGTTTCTCTATTGCATCTTGGGCGATCATTATCCAAAGAACAAAGATTTTAAATGCTGCAAGTCGTGAGGCTGAAGCATTTGAAGATAAATTTTGGTCTGGGATTGAGTTATCGCGTTTGTATAAAGAGAGCCAAGCTCGTCGTGATGAACTCGGTGGTGCAGAACAAATTTTTTATTCAGGATTTAAAGAATTTGTGCGCTTACACCAAGCCAACATTCACGCGCCAGATGCAGTTGTGACTGGCGCATCTCGTGCAATGCGTATTTCTATGAATCGCGAATTAGAATCTGTAGAAGCACATATCCCATTTTTAGGTACAGTTGGCTCAATTAGCCCATACATTGGTTTGTTTGGTACTGTGTGGGGGATCATGCATGCATTTATCGCACTGGGGGCAGTGAAACAAGCTACACTACAAATGGTTGCTCCGGGTATTGCTGAAGCACTTATCGCAACTGCGATTGGTCTATTTGCTGCGATCCCTGCGGTTATGGCTTACAACCGCTTAAACTTGCGTGTGAATAAATTGGAGCAGAACTACGATAACTTTATGGAAGAATTTCTGGCCATTTTACATCGCCAAGCATTTTCTGCTGATAAGAAATAATTCAAGGAGATAAGCGAATGGCGCGCAATAGTCGCAAACGTGAGCTGAAATCCGAAATCAACATTGTTCCATTATTGGATGTGTTGTTGGTGCTATTGCTGATTTTTATGGCAACAGCACCGATTATCTCTCAAAGTGTGGAAGTTGATTTGCCTGATGCCACAGATACGCAAACCGTATCATCAAGTGATAACCCTCCTATTATTTTGGAGGTTGCAGGTGTTGCTCAATATAATATGTTAATAGATGGTGAGCGTTTAGATTTACTACCACCAGAGCAGATTACTGCTGAAGCAAAAGCGCAGTTAGAGAAAAATCCAAAAGCGATTTTCCTCATTGGCGGTGCAAAAGATGTTCCTTATGAAGAAGTCATTAAGGCGCTAAATATTTTGCATCAAGCAGGGATCAAATCAGTCGGTTTAATGACTCAACCAATGTAATTGGATGAGTAACGATTCTTTTTTTGGAAACCAATTGTGGGAAAAACAAAAGAGAAAAAAGATAATTTAAGTCGGTCGTTTTTAACGTCAGCGGTTTTACACGTTTTACTGATCTGCCTAATTATAATTGGTTCCTTAGTTTCCACAGTCAAACTTGGCGGTGGAGGAGAGGAGGGGACTGTCATTGATGCAGTGATGGTCGACCCTGGAGCAGTTGTTGAACAGTATAATCAAATGCAACAGCAGGAAAATAGTGCTAAACAAGCTGCGAAAGAACGGAAAGAAAAAGAACAGAAGCAAGAGGCTGACTTAAGGGAAAAGCAAGAGCAGGAACAGCAGCGTTTGCAAAAATTGGAACAAGAGCGTATTCAACGTGAACGTGAAGCTCAAGAACAGCGGCAACAAACTGAACAGCAGCAGAAGCAGGCAGTAGAAGCAGCTAAAAAAGCGAAAGAAGAGCAAAAATTAGCGGAAGAAGCTGCGGCAAAAGCAAAAGCTGAGAAAGATAGAATTATCAAAGAACAAGCGTTAGCTAAAGAAAAGGCTGAGGCTGAAGCTAAAAAAGAAGCTGAAGCGGTGAAAGCCAAAGCGGCGGCTGATGCTAAGGCTGCTGCGGAAGCGAAAGCAAAAGCAGAAAAAGAAGCTAAGGCTGCCGCAGATGCTAAAGCTGAGAAAGAAGCAAAGGCCAAAGCGGATAAAGAGGCCAAAGCCAAGGCTGACAAGGAAGCTAAAGCTAAAGCAGCTAAAGAAAAAGCAGAGGCAGCAAAAAATGCATCCTCGGTTGATGATTTACTTGGTGATTTAACCGCAACAGGTCCAAGTAAACAAGGTGGTGCCGCTGCCGCTGGTCAAGGTGGTGGTAAAAAATCAGGTGCATCCAATGCAGATGTTGATAGCTATGCGGGTAAAGTCAAAGCGGCTATCCAAAGCAAGTTTTATGATTCTGACACGTTTAGAGGAAGAACTTGTGAGCTGCAATTAAAAATTGCATCTGATGGATTGTTAATCAGCATTATGCCAAACAATAATCCAGCAAATGACCCTGCGCTTTGTGATGCTGCAATTAGAGCTGCAAAACTCGCGAAGTTACCAAGACCCACTACAGATGTGTATGAGGCATTTAAAAAACAAGGAAGTACCGTTATATTTAACCCTAAATAGAATAAGTAGGAACTGTCTGTATTGAGTTCAATGTGGTAATAACATAAATAATATAAATAGTTTCTACGCTATCTAGTTTTGTTAGTATACCTTTGTTAAAATTCAGCGAATTATTGTGGTATCGAATGACCACAATAAGGGAGATAAGAATGAAGCAGGCTTTTAAAGTAGTTCTTGGATTAATCATGCTATGGGCAACAGTTGCTCAGGCTGAGATCCGTATTGAAATTACGGAAGGTGTGAATAGTGCTCAGCCTATTGGCGTTGTGCCATTTAAATGGTCTGGCTCAGGCACACCTCCACAAGAAATTGGTCAAATTGTAGGTGCTGACTTACGTAATAGCGGTAAATTTAATCCTATTGACCCAAATCGTATGCCTCAGCAACCAGGCACTGCTTCTGAAGTGACTCCAGAGGCTTGGACTGCTCTTGGTATTAATGCTGTTGTTGTAGGGCAAATTCAACCTGCCGCTGATGGTAGCTACGTTGTTAGCTATCAATTAGTTGATGTTGCAGGTAGCCCAGGTTCTGTTTTATCTCAGAATCAATATAAAGTGACAAAAGAGTGGTTGCGTTATGCAGCTCATACCGCGAGTGATGAAGTTTTTGAAAAACTAACGGGTATCCGCGGGGCATTTAGGACGCGTATCGCTTATGTTGTGACAAACAAAGGCGGTCAATATCCTTATGAATTACGTGTCTCTGATTATGATGGTTATAACCAATTTACGGTGCATCGTTCTCCAGAGCCTCTAATGTCGCCAGCATGGTCACCAGATGGTGAGCGTTTGGCGTATGTTACTTTTGAAAGTGGTAGCTCAGCGCTGGTCATCCAGACTTTATCTTCTGGGGCTGTTCGTCAGGTTGCGTCATTCCCTCGTCATAATGGGGCACCAGCATTTTCACCTGATGGAACGAAATTAGCGTTTGCATTATCTAAAACGGGTAGTTTGAACCTTTATGTTATGGATTTAGCAAGTGGTCAAATCCGCCAAGTCACAGATGGTCGTAGCAATAATACAGAACCAAGCTGGATGCCAGATAGTCAAACATTAGTTTATACGTCAGACCAAGCGGGGCGTCCGCAAATTTATAAAATTAATATTAATGGTGGTAGTCCTGAACGCGTAACTTGGGAAGGTTCGCAAAGTCAGGATGCTGATGTTAGCCCGGATGGATCTTTCATTGTAATGGTCAGCTCGGGAGGCGGTCAGCAGCATATCGCCAAACAGGATCTGGCGACGGGTAACGTTGAATATTTAACGAAAACGTTTCTAGATGAAACGCCAAGTATCGCACCTAACGGCACTATGGTAATTTATAGCTCCTCTCAAGGCTTGGGGACTATATTGCAGCTAGTTTCGACCGACGGGCGTTTCAAAGCGCGTCTTCCGGCTACCGATGGACAGGTTAAATTTCCTGCCTGGTCGCCGTATCTGTGATGCATAATAATAATGTGTGGCAAACTATTAAGGATCAAAACGATGCAATTGAATAAAGTGCTTAAAGGGCTGATGATCGCATTACCAATCATGGCTGTCGCAGCTTGTAGCTCTAACAAAAACAATGACCAAACTGGTGACGATTCTTCTATGAATCAAACTAGCACTGGTCTGTCTGCGGAAGAGCTGGCACGTCAACAAATGCAACAACTGCAAAACAACAATATCGTTTACTTCGGTTTCGATAAATACAATGTTTCTCCAGAATATGCACAAATGTTGGATGCACACGCAGAATTCCTGCGTAACAACCCATCTGTTAAAGTTGTTATTGAAGGTCATGCGGATGAGCGTGGTACTCCAGAATACAACATCGCGCTGGGCGAACGTCGTGCTAACGCAGTTAAAATGTATCTGCAAAGCAAAGGTGTAGCTGGCGACCAAATGTCACTGGTTTCTTACGGTAAAGAAAAACCAGCTGTATTAGGTCACACAGAAGCTGACTACGCTAAAAACCGTCGTGCAGTAATTGCATACTAATCGATAAGCGAAATTATCTCTTATGAACAGTAACTACAGACATCTACTTGTAGGTCTGTCGTTATTGGTTGGCGTAGCGGTCCCTTGGACCGCTACTGCCCAAGCGCCAATCATTAATGTCGGATCCGGATCATCCAGTGATCGCTTGGCTCAGCTTGAGACAGCGGTTAATTCACAAGGTCAAATTCTGTATCAAATCCAGCAACAAATCGCTGATAATCAGCGTGATATTGATATGTTGCGCGGTCAAATTCAGGAAAGTGAATACAAACTGAATCAAATTGTTGAGCGCCAAAAAGATTTGTACATGCAGTTAGACCAAGCAGGGAATGGTGCAGCAGCATCAGGCTCAGCGACGACAGCTGATTCATCATCTTCAGCACCAGCCTCGCCAGCGGCATCAGGTGGTGGTGAAAAAGAAGATTATAATGCAGCGGTCACGCTAGCAATGAACAGCAAGTCAAAAGCACAAATTGATGAAGCAATTGGGGCACTACAAAGCTTTATCAAAACCTACCCTAAGTCGAATTATCAATCTAATGCGAACTATTGGTTAGGCCAGCTTAACTACAACAAAGGTAGCAAAGATGATGCAGCATTCTACTTTGCGACAGTAGTGAAAGAATATCCTAAATCTCAAAAAAGCAGTGAGGCTTTATATAAAGTCGGACTGATTATGCAAGACAAAGGACAAAAGGACAAAGCGAAGGCTGTTTATCAACAAGTCTTAAAGCAATATCCTAATAGTAGTGGTGCAAAACTGGCTGAGAAAAAGCTAAGTTCACTTTAATTTATAACCCCGAAGAGTATATTTCCGAATGTTTCGGGGTTAACCGTATGATAAATGTGCATTTAATTGTTTTTTTGAAAAAAAACATTGCACCTTCGTCAGAAATCAGTAATATAAGCCGCCGTTGAGACAGCAATTGTAAGTGTTATACAGATGGGTCGTTAGCTCAGTTGGTAGAGCAGTTGACTTTTAATCAATTGGTCGCAGGTTCGAATCCTGCACGACCCACCATCTTAAGAATGCAAACTTTCACTAACTCAATAATTATCTTAGGTTCCTTGGTTTAAGATAAATCACCTAGATGGGTCGTTAGCTCAGTTGGTAGAGCAGTTGACTTTTAATCAATTGGTCGCAGGTTCGAATCCTGCACGACCCACCATCTAAAAAGAATTACAATTCCCCATAAAAAATCCAAATTCAGCATATTGCGCGTAGAGTGTAGGTGAGAAGCTGCGTTCAGGTTCGAGCCGAGCGAAGCGAGACAGCGTTGCGCTTGTCGCAACGACCCGCAGGGTGAGGCCGRAGGCCGAATAATCCTGCACGACCCACCATCTAAAAAGAAATACAATTTCCCCATAAAAAATCCAAATTCAGCATATTGCACGTAGTGTGTAGGTGAGAAGCT